>JBBTQG010000030.1:0-4244 GCA_038065795.1 Patescibacteria group bacterium
CGGGGATATGTTAATTATTAGAGGCAAAAGACTTCCGCCAGAACCAATCAATCCGGAACAATATCTATACCGCGAATGTTATTGGGGTCCATTCTCGCGAACAATTGTTTTACCGCGAGATGTTGACGCTTCTAAAATTAAAGCAAGTCTCAAAAACGGGCTACTTATAATTAAAATGCCAAGAGCTCATAGTGAATCTTTTAAAAAAGTGGAGGTAAGGATAGAAACGTGATCGCGAATATATTTACTCGCTCGCGCTTCCGAGGTTGGACGAATTGGTTCGCTCACAGCGAAAAATCACGACCCTGCCAGGCGGGTTCCCCGTGATTTTTCTGTTCGCTCACTCAATTCGTTGCCAACCCCTACACCGCAGTTCGCTCATAAATATATCCGCTTTACAAAAATATTAGTGGGACAAAATTTGTAGCTTAATTAGAAATTAGTATAATTAAAATGATTAAATTAATTTATTCACGCGCCTGTAGCTTCCTCCAAAGGCGGACAGGCAGCGGCATTAAATATTATGCGCGCGTAGCTCAGTGGTAGTAGCATTTGTCTTATAAGCAAAGGGTCGAAGGTTCGAATCCTTCCGCGCGCACGGTACAAAAATAAATTGGGGCTTTTGCCCCTTCGATCCCTGGCAGACGCAATGTACAAAATCAATAAAAATGTTGGTTTTTGATATACTTGATTTTTTTGTTAATTTATTGTAAAATATTATTGGTACCCACTATCCACAAGGAGTCATGATAATGTCCGAATTTGCGGCGATTGTTCTAATTCTTACTCCAGCGGGAGTTCCGCTAGTTCAAGACCCACAAAAGCCAGCGCCTCACTACTGGAAACTTCCCGGAGGCACTGGAAAAACCAGCGAAACTCCAAAGCAATGCGTTATCAGAGAAACCAGAGAGGAAACCGGGGTCATTCTTTCAATTTCTGACCTGAAATTCCTACACAAAGAAGACAACGGCGACCATATATTATATGTATATTGGTCGCAACTACCGGAAACGCCCAAACTTCTTGACAAAGGAGACGAAAGAGAGAAAACTCGGATTGTCCCACTAAACAAAGTTCTTTCGTGGCAAACCGCCGATGTTCCCCTATTGCTCCCACACCACAGAAAGTTGGTTGAGCAATTTGTGCGAGCTCTTGTGAAAATCTCTGGATAACCCCACAGCATCTGCTTGTCAGCAGACAATAGTTGTAGGGGTTTTTAATTTATCTAAAAATAGCCCTATACCACTTATCAAAAATAGATATTGCGCCAGAATATTCTTTTAAAAATAACCGCATTGTTGTTCTGATTTCTTCGTGTTCAACAAAATCGTCTAATGGAATTGTTAATCCAAAATGCGTTAAAACTTTTGGAACTAAATACATAAAGAACCTTGAACCGTTATGAAAAAATTCAAATCCCTCATACTCATTCCATGAATGAAATTTTTTATTTATTCTTATCCCCTCTTTGCTTAAAGATATAACAAGTTCGTCTGTTTCATAAAAAAATGGGTGGAAGAAAAAAATCAAAGCAAAGAGCGCGATAACTAAAAACAAAAAATCGGTTGCGAATATTGAATATATTATAGAAGCGCCAATAATTACTCCCCAAAATAAATGCCACAAAATATCGCCGTAAGGATGCTCATAATGATTCAGCGTGGACCATCTAATTTCAAAATCTTTTAGCTCTTCAAGTTTAGGCATTATAATAATTACTATAATTATAATAATTTTAATATGAAATACAATTTCAAGCAAATTGAAAAAAAATGGCAGAAAATCTGGGAGAGCAAATCTTTGGATTGGAAAGCAAAAGATTTTGGAAAAAATAAAATTTATATCCTTGATATGTTCCCCTACCCGTCAGGCGACGGGTTGCACATCGGACACATAGAAGGATATACTGGCTCGGATATTTTATCAAGATATTTTAGAATGCGCGGATACAATGTTTTACATCCAATGGGCTGGGACGCCTTTGGATTACCAGCTGAAAATTACGCGCTCAAAATGAAAAAGAATCCGATGACCTTTGTCCCCAAAAACATTGAAAACTTTAAAAAACAGTTGAAAAGCATTGGTTTTTCATTTGATTGGACGCACGAAATAAACACAACTGAACCTGAATATTACAAGTGGACGCAATGGATGTTTTTAAAAATGTTTAATCTCGGATTAGCATATGAATCAGAAGCTCCAATAAATTTTTGCCCTTCTTGTAAAACAGGACTTGCGCGCGAAGAAGTTATAAATGGAAGATGTGACAGATGTAAATCTGAAACTGAAATTAGATACTTAAAACAATGGCATCTAAAAATAACAAAATACTCCGACAGACTTCTTGACGATTTAAAAGAATTAAATTGGCCTGAATCAATAAAGGAACTTCAAAGAAATTGGGTTGGAAAAAGCGCGGGGTATGAAATAGATTTTCAACTTGAAGACAAAAGCAATAAAATAAAAGTTTTTACAACAAGAGTTGATACGCTTTATGGGGTTACATTTTTAGTTTTAGCGCCAGAACATCCATTGTCATCTAAAATCGCGCGCGGAGACTACTATTATATTACCGATAAATACTTGCGAAACATTCTATCAAAATCAGAACGAGACCGAATGATGAGCAGGGAAATCACCGGTGTTTTTACTGGAAATTACGCAATTCATCCAATGACAGGAAGACGAATTCCAATTTGGATTAGTGAATATGTTTTGCATCAATACGGAACTGGCGCAATTATGGGAGTTCCAGCGCATGACAAACGCGATTATGATTTTGCCACAAAATTTCATTTACCAATTGAAAAAGTAGTGCAACCCGAAAATACATTTGAAAAATTTAGCGGAGAAAATTCTGTTTCTGTTTATGAGGGGTTCGGCAAATTAAAAGACTCTGATGAATTTTCTGGATTATTATCAGAAGATGCCATTGAACAAATCGGGCAAAAACTTATTGAAAAAAAATTCGCGCAAAAAAATGTTTACTATAAATTACGCGATTGGATTTTTTCAAGACAGCGATACTGGGGTGAACCAATTCCAATTATAAAATGCCAAAAGTGCGGAAATGTGCCAGTACAGGAAAAAGACTTGCCAGTTAAACTTCCAAAAATTACAAATTTTAGACCAACAGGCACAGGGGAATCGCCGCTTAAAAAACTAAAAAATTGGGTGAATACAAAATGTCCGAAATGTAAATGCCCAGCTGAACGAGAAACAAACACGATGCCTCAATGGGCGGGTTCATGTTGGTATTATTTAAGATTTACTGACCCGAGCAATAAAAAAGAATTTGCTAATTTATCAAAATTAAAATACTGGCTACCTGTGGATGTTTATATTGGCGGAGCTGAGCATGCTGTCCTGCATCTTTTATACGCTAGATTTTGGCACAAGGTTCTTTACGACTTAAAACTGGTTCCAACAAAAGAACCATTTTTCAAATTAGTAAATCAAGGAATGATTTTAGGAGAAGACAATGAAAAAATGTCTAAGTCGCGAGGAAATGTTGTTAGTCCCGATAATATTATTAAAAATTTTGGCGCCGATAGCTTACGAATGTATGAAATGTTTATGGGTCCTTTTGATTCTGCGAAACCATGGATGACGGACGGGATAAAAGGCATTTACAGATTTTTGAATAACGCATTTACTCTTGCGAATAAAATAACAAGAACACACAAACACCAAATAGAAGAAGACAAAGAATTATTAGTAGCGCTTAATAAAACTATAAAAAAAGTTGGGGAAGATATTGAAAATTACAAATTTAATACAGCCATTAGTCAGATGATGGAGTTGATTGACTTAATGCGAAAAAAATTAGGTGAAAAAAAATTAGACAAAAAACATTTTGAAACATTTCTAAAACTTCTCTTCCCTTTCGCTCCGCATATAACTTCTGAAATTTGGGAACAACTAGGGCACAACACGCTTTTGGATAAAGAAAATTTTCCTGAATATAATAAAAAATATCTAATCAACGAAGAAAAAATTATTATAGCGCAGATAAATGGAAAACGCCGATTGGACTTAACATTTCCGGCTGAAACTCCGTTTGAAGAAATCAAAACAACAATTCAAAAACATCCAAAAATCAAAGCTCATCTCAAAGGCAAACGAATTAAGAAAACAATCTTCGCCGGCGACAAAATAATCAACTTCGTGACGAATTAACGCCGAAAATAAAAAAACCGCTGTATCAACAATTGCTTTCGCAATTGTTGATACAGCGTCCAAGG
>JBBTQG010000031.1:0-4715 GCA_038065795.1 Patescibacteria group bacterium
CTGGTTGTTTTTATTTTAAATCTTTAAGCCGTCTTAAACCCTTAAACCCTTAAACTTTTAAACTTTTAAACCAATGATTTTAATTTTAGACAATATAAGGTCGGCATATAATACCGGCGCAATTTTACGAACAGCGGATTTCTTTGGTATTAAAGAAGTATATTTATGCGGAATAACGCCCGATTTAACGCACAAAGAAGTCAAAAAAACAGCTCTTGGCACAGAAAAAACGCTAAGTGTAAAAAAATATCACTCAACGCTCAGGCTTATAAAAAAACTAAAAGCTGATGAGTATACAATTTTAGCGCTGGAACAACATGCAAGAGCAATTCCGCTTTATGAATATAAAATTATTATGTCCATTACTATGTCCGCCCGACGGGCGGACAGATTTGGGTTAAAATTAGAAAAAGTAGTTTTGATAGTAGGCAATGAAATTAATGGAGTTAATAAAAAAATTCTTGAAATCGCTGATTCTATTTTAGAAATTCCAAAAAAGGGGAACAAGGAATCCTTAAATGTTTCAGTCGCAACAGGAATAGCAATATACTCGCTATTATTAGAGTAAGTTAACAAAAAAGGTAGGTACCCTAACCAAAAATGTACGCCCGTCGGGCGTACATTTTTGGTTGGGGTTGAGTGATAATTGAAAATGATTAAAAATTGAATATTAAAAAATGCTACTAAATATTTCTAATAATAATCCCGGGATGTCAAACACAAGTAAAATTATTAGAATTCCAATAATTATAAAAATTAAAGCCAAATGAGTTTTTTTAATTTCGTTTGATGATAAAAAATATTTATAACCAACAAACATAAGCGCAATAACAGAAATCGCCAAACCAAATTTAATCGTAAGTCCTCCAAGATTTTTTATAATATTAATTATTCTGTCAAAAAACGGAATTTGCATATAAGTTTTTAATAAATTTTTTTCTCTACAACTAATAATCCATTGCTATCCAAAATTCTAATAACATCGTATCTGGAAAAATAAAATCTCTCAATATTTATATACGCGCGCCAATCTTTTGACAAAAAATCCGACTTAGAAATATTTTTTGAATAACATCCTTTGTAGTTCAAATTATTTGAAACATAATTTACGCAACTTGCGTCTGTTTCAATTTTTTTCAGAGCTTTGATGTCAGGAGTTTTACAAGAAAACGATTTGATAAAATCTAAGCATTTATCAGTAAAATAGCCTGTTCTTTTCATATTAAAAAGTTCATCAGGAGATAATTTATTACAATATCCAGAAATTGAAAAGTCAAATTTGTATGATTTTGATAAAAATGAAAAACATTTATTTGGCCTGAAATTAAAACCGAGCGGCGAGCGCCCTGTTTTTATAATAATTTTTTCTCCTATGCCAAGAATAGTTTCAGTTTCAATGCTTGAAAAAGCGGGGTCAACATATTTTGTTATTTTTGGAATGGCAAAATCGCTAGCCCAACTTTTTATTTTCCAGTCAGATATATTCACTGAAAATTTTGATGAATTTGAAAGCGTTATTTGTTTTCCGGTTGAGTTATAACTTAACTTTATTTTTCCATAATCATCTGATGTCTTTATTTGAAATGTTATTGATATTGGAGTTCTGTCGTAAATTGTGTTTTTGTTATATTTTTTCATAGCCCTTACAACAAGCGTATAATTTCCGCGATTTAATTTGTTGAAAGTTTTTGAACTACCTGAAAATTTATTCCATTTTTTGTCAATAGGGAAAAGATAATATTCAAAACTAACTTTATCTTTTGCGTTTGTCAAATTTTTTCCAATAAATTTAAAACTAACAGAATCAGTTTCTATTACTGAACCATTAGTGATACTCGATTCAATATAAGTTTCTAAGACAGGAACAGGGAAGACAGTAGCAAATGTTAAAGTAGGGGATAGAATATAGCAAATAGTGAATAGGATATAAAAGATAGGGGATAGGATATAGGCAGTTTTTTTCATTTGTTTGGGAAGAATGTTCCTTTCGGTAGTACTCCTCTCTCTGATGGCGCAAAATCTTTTTTGAACTGTATGTCGGGAGTTTGTTTCATTTTATATACAAAAAAATAAGTAATTCCAGACAATATCGCAAAAATAACCAATAAAATCAGCATCAAATCCCACCACATTTGACCGCTTTCGGCAAGGCTTCCAATTCTTTGTTTTTTTGTAATTTTCATATTATAATTACATTATACAATACTAAACTAATTTCAAATTAAAAATTATTCAATAATGCTTAGCATAAAAAATCTTAGAAGTTTTGTTTCACAAATCGCCGAAAGCAAGGGATTAGATGAGGAAGTTGTCGGAATTGCAATCGCAGAAGCGTTGGCGAGCGCTTACAAAAAAGACTATGCAAACAAAGAGGAAAAAATAGAAGCAAAAATAAATGAACGAACAGGGAAGCCATCGTTTTATTCCGTGAAAACAATTATTAACCCAAATGAAATTGAAACAGAGCAAATTAAATCCCCGACAATTTTATTGGACGACGCTCAAAAAATAAATCCAAACGCAAAAGCAGGAGATGAAATAAAAGTTGAACTTCCTTATCAGGAAAATTTTTCACGAGTCGGCGCGCAAACTGCAAAACAAGTTATTTTACAAAAATTGAGAGAAGTTGAAAAAAGTGTTGTGTTCGCAAAATTTAAAGAAAGAGAGGAAGGAGTAATTTCGGGCGCTATTCAAAAAATAGACAATAGAGCAATTTATGTTGACCTCGGGAAAACAACCGGGGTTATGTTTAAAAACGAAACAATTCCTGGCGAAAATTACAAACTTCAAATGCGAATGAGGTTTTATGTATATGGAGTTGAATCAACTCCGCGAGGTGTTGAGGTTTTTCTTTCACGCGCGCACCCATTTTTTGTTCCAGCGATATTTAAGATTGAGGTTCCAGAAATATCAGAAGGACTTGTTGAAGTTAAGGGCGTTGCGAGAATGCCTGGAGTTCGCACAAAAATGGCGGTTTTTTCAAATACGCAGGGAGTTGACCCTGTTGGAGCTTGTATTGGACCAAAAGGTTCGCGAATAATCTCTATAATGAATGAACTAAACGGAGAAAAGATTGATATTATTCCATGGTCAGAAGATGGCTTGCAATTCGCAATCAATTCGTTAATGCCGGCAAAAATTTCAGAAGCGCAAATCCTTGAAAGACGAACTATAAAAATGTTGGTTACAGATGAGCAAATCCCAATCGCTCTCGGTAAAGCTGGGCAGAATATAAAACTTGCGTCAAAACTCACAGGTTGGAAAATAGATGTTCGCTTAGCCCAAGAACCAGAAAAGGAGATAGAAGGTGGCGTAGCGGAGGAGGTTGAAGCAGAAGAATCAGAAACAGAAGTTGAAACAACTTAAACCCTTATACTCTGAAACCCTTATAAAAATATGCGCGTTGCCAAATGTATACGATTTTTAATTTTTTCTTTAAGCTATTACTCATTGTTAAAAAGCAAAAACATATATAAAAATGTAAAATTTTTTGATTTTTGATATTTTATTTTGAACTTCTATGAATAATTTTATCACAAAAATAAATTCATTCATTTGTTCTTATCCACATTATTTTTGGAAACAATCCCGTTATAATATATATAATGCCAACAAAAAATTTTCAAAGGCACAAGCGTTTTTTGATTGGAGGATTTGTTTTTATAATTATTTTAGCATTATCATTTTCTATTTTTTATGATGTTTTTGCGGCGCCTCCTGTAACTGCTTACACTCCCGGTGAAACATTAGATCCATCGTGCGGACCAACAGATACAAACTGCACAGTATATCCACCTCTTTCAACGACCATTACTACCTCAACAAATATAGTAATGGGAACTACAACTCTGAGTTTTGCGACAAGCACTCTTGTTATTGACGCCGCTAATAGCAGAGTCGGGATTGGAACGACAAATCCACTCAGTAAACTTCATCTTCAAGATGGGACTTTTCTTGTTGATAACCCTGCTTCCCCAACTCTTACTGGAACCTATAATACTAGTGGTGATGCCAATGACGTCTATATTTCCGGCAAATATGCATATGTGGCTGATGCTGGGTCAGGTCTTCAAATCATTGACATAAAAGGAATTGATGTCTATGCATTGTTTGCTGGTAATATTGGTACTAATGACATCACGGTTTTGGAAAACATTGATGTTGGTAATAATCTTTATGCGAGAAACGGATTAAATGTCGGTTCCGGGGGGATTTTGACTGACGGAAGATTAAGTGTAAGTGGTGTTAGTTATTTTGGGGATAACGTTGGCATCGGGACGACTTCTCCGATTGCCCTTCTTTCCGTAGCAGGCACATCTTTCTTTAGCGGAACTTTGACCGCAACTTCGTCTGTGTATTTAGCAACAATGGGAGGGAGTGTAGGGATCGGCACAACAACTGCGTCAGGAATTTTTTATGTTGCGACAGGAACAACCAATGCGTTAACAGTTGCGTCATCAGGCAATATTGGAATTGGGACTACAACTCCAATAGGTTTATTTCAAATAGCGACTGGGACTATTACGGCGTTGGCGAATGGGTTTGTTGGTATAGGAACTACAACGCCAATCAATCAACTTACTGTTGCGGGGGATTTAGGGTTGTTATATGATGGCACAACGAGGGCATCTATAAATTTAGGAACGACCAGATATATTCACACTATCGGAAGTTATACGAACTTCTTTGCGGGACTTCTTTCAGGAAATACAGAC
>JBBTQG010000032.1:0-27204 GCA_038065795.1 Patescibacteria group bacterium
TAATTATATTATAAATATTTATGAATTAAAAAATTCAAAATGTCTTGATTGGTCGGGGCAGTGAGAATTGAACTCACATCACAGAACCCCCAGCTCTGCATACTATCCATTGTACTATGCCCCGCTTTTCAACACTATTTAATTATACCCCCACCCAACATTAAAAAATCACTGATTGTCTTTTTATCGTTTTTTGTTTTATTTTTAACGGGCAAATAAAATACCGCGCTTTGACCAGACGCTATTGCTTTTTGAGGTTTACTAAAAACCAATAAATTTTCATTCGGGTCAAATATCGCTTTTACTAACGATTGCCTATACCTACATCTCAAAAATATCCTGATTTTATTTTTTGGTTTTTCAATAAGCCAATTTAAATTTTTTAATTTAACCTGTTTTTTATAAAGAATTTTCTCGTTTGCTTTCGCGACAATTATTAGATTTTTCTTTGAATCTTTTTTTGCGACGAAATATGGACCCTTGCCTGTCTTAATATCCAATCCATGTCTTTGCCCTTCTGTAAAAAACCAATGTCCATTATGCTCACCTAAAATATTGCCTTTAGAATCAACTATTTTTCCTTTTTTTTCTTTTAAAAACTCTCGTAAATAATCTGAAAATGTAATTTTTCCAAGAAAACAAATTCCTTGCGAATCTTTTTTTTCTGAATTTGGCAAACCAAATTTTTTCGCAAGTTTTCTCACATCTTTTTTAAAATAATCACCGATTGGAAATAAAATTTTTGAAAGTCTACTTTTTCTAATCCCCCATAAAAAATAAGTTTGGTCTTTATCTTTATCCTCAGCAGTATATAATTTATAAATATTTTTCAATTTTGATTCTGAGTTCTGAATTCTGAGTTCTGAGTTTATCCTCGCATAGTGTCCTGTCGCGATATAACTCGCCTCGCTTTGCGGCCGAAGCGGGTCAAAATCCATTTTTTGTAATTTATCAAAAACAAACCCGAATTTAATTGATTGATTGCATAAAACATCCGGGTTTGGCGTTATACCTTTTGCATAGCCCTGAATCATATCTGCGGCAACGGTTTTTTGATATTCATCTGAAATATCAATTACATAAAAAGGAATTTTTAAAATACCACAAACTCTTCTGGCGTCATACTCGTCTTTTTCATCGCACACTGCTGAAATTTTCAAATGCACTCCAGCAACATCATAGCCCTGATTTTTTAAAATTGTTGTGGCAACAGAAGAATCCACGCCACCTGACATTAAAACATAAATTTTCTTTTTTTTCATTATCTATTAATATAGCCCCGCCAAAAGCGGGGCTATATTTTAAACTCCTAATTTAGAATAGCTTTTAACCAAGCAATTTTTTACTCAACTGCTGGAGCTTCTGGAGCTGGAGGAGTTACGCTATCACCGACTGGAACCTCAGAAGATGGAGGGGTTACACTGTCTCCTTCAACTGCTGGCATTTCAGGAACAGCTGGGGTGTCTAATGTAGAAACATCCTGTCTTTGCTGAAACCACCACCAAGCTAAAGCTGCTAATACTACCAAAACGACGATAACTACTACTACTGTTGTTAAATTTTTTTGTCCGTTCATTTAATTGACCGCTTATTGCGGAAATGAAAATTCGACCTAGCCCGAACGCCTTTCTACTAACAAAAAAATTACTAATTCTTTTATCACTAAAAAAAGATGTGCGAACATTATAATTTTAATGCACATATAATAAAAAGTCAATGGTATATATGTGGATAGTAATTGCTCGCGTAAAATTGGGCGTATTCTGATTTAAACAGGAGACTTTTGCGACCCGCCTGCCAAAACACAATGGTCACTGCGGGATTCGACAGGCTAACCCGCCTGCCTACGCTATGCGTAGCATTGCGGGCAGGAGCCCATTTTATGTTTGTATTTAATCTAAATAATATCATGACACCTCTTGCTCTTGAAATGGGCGTTGTTGGAATTGAACCAACGACCTATATCGTGTGAAGATAGCGCTCTGCCACTGAGCTAAACGCCCAATAAAAGTCAAGGGGTAAATCAATTATTTTAATTCAACTTTTCCACCAGCGGTTTCAATTTTTTCTTTAATAATTTTTGCTTCTTCCGAAGATACTCCTTCTTTTATTACTTGAGGCACAGTATCAGTAATATCTTTTGCTTCTTTTAATCCAAGCTGTGGATTTATTCCCCTCAAAGCTTTGATAACTTGAATTTTATTATCACCACAAGCCGTCAATGTAACATTTACTTTTGAAGCGACTCCTTCTTCTACTGGCGCTCCGGCTGTTGGTTGAGTCATCATTGTAGGCATCATTCCTGAAACACCAAACTTATCCTCTATCGCCTTTATGAGTTCATTTAACTCCAAGACCGTTAATTTTTCAACCTCTTCTACAACTCGTTGTATTTTTTCTCCCATTTCTGAAATTACCGCGCACCTTTTCTGATTTAAAAAGTGCGCGATTTGGTATTAATTTGGTTTAACGCGATTAATAGCTTATTTAATGGCGCTTTAAGATTATATACAACTGATTGAAGCTGTGATTTTAATGTCCAAACTAATTTTGCTCTCAAAATATCTTCTGACGGAAGGGCTGTAATATCCCAAACTTCTTTTTCAGATAAAACTTTTTCTCCCAAATAACCACCAAACACCTCGAGGTTTAATTCTTTTTTAAGTTTTCCTAAAATGCTTAGTGGTTTTAAATTTGGAGAAAAATCAAAAATTAGCGCAAAGGATCCTTGAATTTTCTCTGTTTCAGCATTAGGCTTTGATAGACCAAATAAAGTTTTTTTCGCAACCTTTAACGCTCCCTCGTTATTTTTAAGTTCTTTTTTTAATTTAAATAAATTAGTGGTATTAAGTTTATGAAGATTTAATAAAACAACAGCTTTCGCATTGCTAAAATTTTCCTTCAATTCGTCTATTGTTGATTGTTTCTGTCTTTTTGTTTTCATTTTTACCTCAGGAGGACTTACTTATTTTAACTGCCTCACTTTCTTTGGTTTTAAACTGCCTCAATTATAAAGCATAAATAATTGTATGTCAAATTTCAAAATATTTCTTATTTTAATTATTGAATATAAAAATATTACAATTTTTGGTTGTTTTTATATTGATTTTTTATTTATTTCGTCTTTCAATGATTTTACAAAATCGGTAAAAATTTGAACCCCTAAATCGCCTTTGCCGTGTTTTCTTACTGCGATTTTTTCTTCTTTGATTTCTTTGTCGCCAATAATTCCTATATATGGAATTTTTTGTATTTCAGCTAATAAAATTCTTTTTGACAAAGTTTCGTCTGGTTGATAAATTTCTACCCTGATATTATTTTTTGATAATTCGTTAGAATATTTTCGCGCTTCATCTAAATGATTTTTATTTATTGGAATTAACACAACCTGAATGGGCGCAAGCCATAACGGAAAATTGCCCGCAAAATGTTCTATTAAAAGTCCGATAAACCTTTCGAGCGAACCATAAATAACGCGATGTATTACAACAGGAATTTTTTCTCTGCCGTCTTTGTCAATATATTTTAGATTAAATCTTTTTGGAATTTGAAAATCAAGTTGTATTGTCCCAGTTTGCCAATCGCGCTCTAAAGCGTCTTTCATAACAATGTCAATTTTAGGTCCATAAAAAGCTCCATCGCCCTTAAAGATTTCAAATTTTTTACCGCAACTTTTTAAAATATCCTTTAAATCACTTTCGGCTTTATCCCAGCTTTTTTTATCTCCCATAAATTTTTCTGGTCTTGTTCCTAATCTAAACGAGTATTCAATATTAAATATTGAATAAAATTTTTCAACAATTTCTAAAATTCGCAAATATTCATCTTTAATCTGTTCTTCTGTTATAAAAATGTGCGCGTCGTCTTGAGAAAATTCTCGCGCTCGCAAAAGTCCATTCAAAGTTCCTGAAAACTCAAATCTATGTAGCGTGTCAGTGTCTCCTATTCTCAATGGCAACTCGCGATAGCTTCTTGATTGATTTGCAAAAACAACCATGGCGTTTGGACAATTCATCGGCTTTAACGCGTAAGTTTCATTTTCTGCAGTTTTTGAAATAAACATATTTTCAAAATAATGTTCCCAATGCCCAGATGTCTCATAAAGTTCTCTTTTATTAATAAGAGGTGTTTTTACCTCGCAATAACCGCGATTCAAATGTTCCTCGCGCCAAAAATTTATAAGTTCATTTAGTACTATAACGCCCTTTGGAAGCCAATACGGCATTCCCGGAGCTGTATTATGAAACATAAACAACCCTAATTGCGGTCCTAATTTTTTATGGTCGCGTTTTTTTGATTCCTCCAATAAACTCAAATAATCATTAAGTTCTTTTTTTGTTTCAAAAGCTACACCATAAATTCTTGTAAGCATCTGATTTTTTTCACTTCCACGCCAATAAGCCCCTGCAATTTTCATCAACTTAACCGCGTTCGGATTTATTTCTTTTGCAGTTTTTATATGCGGACCTTCGCATAAATCAACAAAATCGCCGCTTTGATAGATTTTCACGCTTTCAACATTTTTGGGGTTGTCATTTTGCCCTTGTAATTTTGTCGTTCCGAATTTCTTAATATCTTTAATTAGCTCTAATTTAAAAGATTGTTTCTTAAAAAATTTATTAGCTTCCGCAAATGTTAATTTTTTTGACTTAAACGCAATATCTTGTTTCACCAATTCTTTTATTCGCCTTTCAAGTTTTTCTAAAATTGATTCGTCAACTTTTCCGCTAAATAAAATATCGTAATAAAAACCATTTTTAATAATAGGACCAACTCCAAATTTAGCTTCTGGGTCAATTTCAAGCGCCGATGTCGCCAATAAATGCGCCAATGAATGCCTGATGATATTTATTTTTGAATTTTTATTTAATTTTTCCATAATAAAATTATTGAATAACTAATTTTCAACAATTATTGTTACAGGACCATCGTTTATTAATTCAACTTCCATCATAGCTCCAAAAACTCCGGATTGAACTTTTGCATACTTTAATTTTACCATTTCTACAAATTTTTCATAAAATTTTTCAGCGTTTTCAAAATCCATTGATTCCGTAAAACTTGGTCTATTTTGAGTAGCATCTCCATAAAGAGTGAATTGTGAAACCAATAAAATCTCGCCATTAACATCTTTTACGGATAAATTCATTTTGTCCTCATTATCGCTAAAAATTCGTAATTTTATTATTTTTTCAGCAAACCAATCTAAGTTTTTTTCCAAATCGTCTTTTTTGAATCCAACAAAAACCAACAAACCATTTCCAATTTTTGCAATAACTTTATTATTGACCTTCACACTTGCTAATTTAACCCTCTGAACAACAAGTTTCATCAACAAAATTTTATCATAGAAAAAAGCAACGCGCTCCATTGCGTTGCTTTGACACCTCGCTATTCGTAACTGTCACTTAGCACCACTCCTTGAATCCAACATATTGTCGCGAAAATAACAGAAAATCCACAAAGCAACCATAATGTGCCTGCTTCTTTTTCAAAGCCGGGTGTAAATCGACTTAGAAAAGCCGCGCAAGCGAATAATACAGAAACAACTGCTGAGCCGATAAACATTATCCGTCACCTGTGCTTTCACTGAGGATGTATACTAACTAAATTATATCAAAACAATGGACTAAAATCAACCCCGTTAGAAATTCTATTTCTAACGGGGTCAATCTTTTTATTTATAAAAATATCAGAATTTTGTAAATTCAAAGCTCCTAAAATTACCCTGCTTTTTTCAGGCATAATCGGAGTATAAATCTCGGCTAATTCTTTTAAAATCAAAATTAACACAGCAAATTGTTTTTCTTCCCCTTTTTCCCATAATTTATTTGCGTCAATAAATTGGTTGGCGCGCTTTACTAATAAAAACGCTTTTTCTATGCCAGTATTAAAATCGGATTTATTAAAACTTTCGCGCGCAATTTTTTGAGTTTCTTTAATTTCATCGTCAAGTATTTCTTTATTGAGTGAAATTTTTTCAAGTTTTGATTTTTTTAATAAACCAAAAACCCTGCCAACTAAATTTCCAATTTCATTTTTTAATTCTCCGTTATAAACATTTTCTAATTTATCCCACGAAAAATTAAATTCATTAAATTGATTCTGTTTCAAAAAATAATACCTTATTACATCAATGTCATATTTTTCTAATAAATCACTTGGCGATACAACATTTCCTAATGTTTTTGACATTTTTTGTCCATTATTTTGAATAAAATCATGAACAATAATATGATTTGGCAATTTTAATGATTTTGCTGACAAAAGCATCGCGATCCAATAAATTGCATGAAATTTTAAAATATCTTTTCCTATAAAATGATAGATTTTTCCATTTTCCCAAAAATTTTCGAAAATATTTTCGTCTTCTAAACCAAATCCCAATCCAGACAAATAATTTACAAGTGCGTCAAACCAAACATACACAATTTGTGAATTATCATTTGGTACTTTAATTCCCCAGCCATTCATTCTTTCGGCGTTTCTTGAAATACTTAAATCTTTAATGTCTCCGCTTTTTATAATATTCAAAACTTCGCGTTTTTTGGATTCAGGTTCAATTTTAATCTTATCGCTTTCAATCAATTTTTGAACTTCAGGCAAATATTTTATGAGCTTAAAAAAATAATTTTTTTCTGAAATTTTTTCTGCTGGTTTTTTATGAATTGGACAATTTACGCCTTCCAGTTCTTCCTCGCTATAATAATTCTCGCAACTTAAACAATATAACCCGTTGTAATAATCCGAATAAATATCTTCCTCGCATAATTTCCAAAACTTATGAACCGCTTTTTTGTGTTCTTCTGATGAAGTTCGTATAAATTTATCAAAGCTTAAATTAAATTTTTCTTTTAATTGTAAAAACTTTTCCGCCTTTTCATCAACAAATTTTTGCGTTGGAATATTTTTTTCTTCCGCCAATTTAACAATGTTGAGCCCATTTTCATCCGCGCCAGTTAGAAAAAAAACATCATTCCCTTGCTGTTTTTGAAATCGCACAAACGCATCGGCAATCAAAACCTCCCACAAAAACCCAATATGCGGCTCAGCGTTTGTATAGGGTATTGATGTTGTAATAAAATATCGCATAGATTATTTTTTATATCTATCTTTGTCTCTTTTTATAACTTTATCAAAGCTCTTTCTTATAGCTTTATCTAAATCAATATCATTCGAGTTTGCAAAACAAATTAGCGTATAAATAATATCTCCGATTTCTTCTTCTAATCCTTGCTCTTTTTCGTCATCTCTTTTTGGTTTATCTCCATACAAATGATTTACTAATCTTGCAAACTCTCCACATTCCTCATACAATCTTGCCAAAATTGATAAAGATGACCAATATTTCCAATCATTGTCTTTAAACCATTTGTCTAGTTCTTCTTGATATCTTTTCATAGTTTATAAAAAAATGACTCATAAGATTTAACTGATTTCAAAAAGTTTTAAAAGTAATTTACCCGCTTCTTTTAAAATATTATTTTCTAATTCGCCTATTTTGCCTACAACAATTTTTCTGTCAAGTGTAATAAGTTTATTTAATTTTAATATAGAATCTGTTTTTAATCCGTTTTTACCACTTTTTTTAATTAAAATTTCATATGTATCAACTCTATTAATTATTGACGAAATAAATGCTAATACAACATCGTCTTTGTATAAACTAATTATTAAAGCTGGTCTAAATTTTGTTTCTGATAAATCAGTAAACGGGAATGGAGTTAAAACAATATCGCCTTTTTTCATAAATTATCTTATATCTTTAAGAGAGTATAATTCTGGTTCTTTATGTAAAAATTTAAAAGATTTGGATAATGACGCCAAATTACTAATTCCTCTCTTAATGGATTTGTCTTCATTTCTATTTGCTAAAAATCCAACAAAACTTAAAACTTCCTCAATTCTTTCTTTGTTTAATCTTCGGCTTTGCTCTGCTAAAATCTGAACTAATTTCTCTTTTATTACTATCGTCATATTAAATTTATTATATCACAAAAACCCAATATGCGGTTCAGCGTTTGTATAAGGTATTGATGTTGTAATAAAATATCTCATAAAAAATTTATTTTTTACATTTCCATATTTTTTTAAAAATTACAATATACCCATATGCCCCCAAGGGAAGTCGAACCCCTGTTGCCGGACTGACCTGCCCGCCGTAATATTTGCCGTCACCGGGATTTGAACCCGGGTTTTATGGATGAGAACCATATGTCCTAAGCCAAACTAGACGATGACGACATGCAGGCGGGGAACCCGATATCCTAAACCACTACCTGCCCGCCGTAGCTTTTAGCGAAAGCGGGGACGATGGGGGCGAACTATCTATCATTTTAACCTTTAATTTGTTTTATTAAAAATGCTATTCCAAATATTGTTCCTTCTACTAATATTATCATTGGTCCGGGGTGTAAATTAAACAAAAATCCAAAATACATACCAATCGCCACAGAAAACAATCCAAAAATTGAAGAAAAAAATAAAAGAGATTTAAAATTTTTAGAAATAATTTGACTTGCCGCGGCTGGAATTATTAAAAGCGAACCGACAAGTAAGGTTCCAACAACTTTAATTCCCAGCGCAACAGACAAAGCCAAACCTACCAAAAGAACAAAATTAACTCTATTAACATTCACGCCCGAAACTTGCGCCAAAGTTTCCGAAAATGTCAAAAATGTAAATTTTTTAAAATACTGAATTAAAATTCCGAATAAAATAACTGAAATCGCAATTCCCAAAATAAAATCATTAAACCCAACGCTTGCTATATCTCCCAAAAGCGCTGATTCAAGTTCTCCTTCTGGTAATAGCAACAATCCAATCGCCAAAGACAAACTAAAAGTAAGTCCAATTAAAACTTCTGTAAAAAGTTTTGTTTTTGATTGAATTCCCTGAATTATAAAAGTTCCAAATAATAACGCGAACAACGCCCCGACTGTTGGATTTATATTCAACAATATAGCGACAGCGACTCCGGGCAAAGCAATATGCGAAAACGCGTCAGCCGCCAAAGCAAGTCTTCTGTTAATGACAAAAACACCCAAAAAAGAAATCAACCCTCCCGCCAAAATTCCGATGATAATGGAATATAAATTCATCTATTAATTATGCAGGTGTTGAAATAATGCGACTTCGCTTCCGTAAAGTTCTTCCAACACATTTTCTTTAATATTTTTTGGTTCGCCTATACATTTTATTGTTTTGTTTAGACAAATTACTTTATTTGCTAAATTAAAAACAACTGACATATCATGAGAAACCATAATCATAGTTAAATGTTTTTTGGCAACTATGTATTTTAAGTGCTGATAAATTGTTTCTTCGCCTCCTATATCAATTCCAGAAAAAGGTTCGTCAAACAATAAAATATTTGGCTCTTGCGCCATAACAAATGCGATTAAAATTCTTTGAAGCTCTCCGCCAGATAATTCTCCGAGTTTTTTATTTTCAAGATGCCCTGCTTTTGAAAATTCGAGATACTCTTTTATTTTATTTTCATCTTTTATATTTAACGCTATTTTAAAAATTTCTTTTACTCTAATCGGAAGGCTGTATTGAAAATCGAGCTTTTGCGGAACAAATCCAATCCTTCTAATTTGCTCTAGACAAGTTTCTTTTTCATTCCGTACGACATTATTTACAACAATCTCGCCTGTATATGGAATTAATCCAGCAATCGCGCGTAGTAATGTTGTTTTTCCGGCTCCATTTGGACCCAAAACAAGAGCAATATCTCCTTCGTCTATATCAAAATTAACATTTTCTAAAACAGAATTATCTCCTAATTTTACTGACAAATTTTTAACACTTAAAACATTCATTACTTAAAATTTTACGATAAAAAAACAAATATTGCCAACATTTGACAAAGATAAAAATGTTAATGTATAATATTGATAGACTAACTTCAATCAAGTGAGGTGTTCAGTCATGGTGTTCTCAATATTCACATTGGAAGACGAGTCCATGGACTCACTATCGTTTGTTCGTAGATTAATAGATGAGGGTGGATTTGAGCTACGCGTTACACATAGACGCATTAGTGACATAACAATGTTATACAAAGATGTGTGCGGGGTGAACGAATTTGTAGGAATAATTGAAGACAGTAAGTTGCCAGACGGCACACGATGTCGCGAACTCAAGATATATGAAGACCGATCCATGCTAAACGCGTTAATAAATCTCCCTGACTTGTTTAAACTCCAACCCAGCCGCATCGTCTAAACGAATATGCATCGTTGCAGTTCGTTTTTTTTTATATATAAATATTTTTTATATTAAAATAATATTAGTAAAGATGCTAAATGCGTCTAATCTACATTAAGGAGGAGGGATAGCGATGCCACGATACACCTTCGCGGTCGGTGATTTAGTCTATTTGACTGACTGGGCAGAGATGGCTCATGGAAGAGGACCATTTGTAATTATTACAATAAATGAAATCAAACATACTAATCACACAACGCAATTGGTCGCCTTAAACATAAAAGGACGAGAATGCGCTTTTGCAGGAGCATGGCTAATCCCCGCTAATACACACGGGCAAACGAACAAAAAAAGACGCCAGCAGAAGCCGAACAGCTCAACAGCTAAGTAGGTTTTTTTCTTGCTGCTAAAAAATAACAAAGTCAAAAATTTATTTTTTGACGCTGAAAACAACAAATTGTTTCCAGCATTATTTTTTAGCCACGAAATTGCACTAAAATTTATTAAATGAATGCTAAAAATAAACTATGTTTATTTTTAGCCTGGAAAGCCAAAAAACAAATGCTAAAAACGACTAATCGTTTTTAGCGTCGAAAAATTTATTTTTCAACTTTTTTGGCGCTGAAAAATAAGTTTTCAGCATTTCATTAAAAATTTATTAAATAAATTTCCTGATTTCGCAATTTTAATTTTTTTCTGTAATTTCCACGATATTTTTATTTTACTATGAATTTTACAATAAGCAACGCCACAATATTTAATATTTTAATCATCGGGTTAATCGCTGGTCCTGCTGTGTCCTTATAAGGGTCGCCAACCGTATCTCCTGTAACTGCGGCTTTGTGCGCCTCAGAACCCTTACCGCCCAATTTACCATCTTCAATATATTTTTTCGCGTTATCCCAAGCCGCCCCTCCAGAAGTCATTGATATTGCGACAAAAATTCCTGTAATGATTGAACCAACCAGCAATCCACCTAAAGCAATTGGCCCTAAAATAAATCCAACCAAAATTGGAACAACAACGGGCAAGAGCGCAGGAAGAATCATTTCCTTTTGCGCAGCCAAAGTCACAATGTCAACACATCTGCCATAATCTGGTTTTTCACTACCATCCATTATTCCTTTAATTTCTCTGAATTGTCTCCGAACTTCTTCAACAACAAATTGCGCCGCAGTTCCAACCGCTGACATCGCGCGTGCTCCAAAATAATAGGGCAACAATCCGCCAATAAATAATCCAGCAATCACTAACGGATCATTTAATGAAAAATTAACAGCGCCATTATAAAAAATTTTTAATTCTTCTGTGTATGCTGAAAAAAGAACAAGTGCGGCTAATCCAGCAGAACCAATCGCATATCCTTTTGTAACCGCTTTTGTTGTATTTCCAACTGCGTCTAACGGGTCAAGTGTTTTTCTAATATTTTCATCTAATCCAGCCATTTCTGCAATTCCAGCAGCATTGTCAGAAATAGGACCATATGCGTCAATCGCGACAATTATTCCCATAACCGATAACATTGAAAACGCCGCAATCGCAATTCCATAAAGTCCAGCTGAAAAATATGCAAAAAGCATTCCAGCTGAAATTATTAAAACTGGAACAACTGTTGAAGACATAGACACAGCCAATCCAGTAATTATATTTGTTCCATGTCCGCCAACTGAACTTTCGGCAATCGCCCTGACTGGTCTATATTTTTTTGAAGTGTAATAATCAGTAATTAAAACTAACAAACCGACAACAATTAACCCAACCAATGAACTGTGAAATAATTTCATTCCATCTACAATCGCTTCATTTCTTAAAATAAAATAAAAACCAGTAGCGGAAATAATCGCGGTAACAGAAAGTCCTTTATAAAATGCATTCATTATACTAGATTCGTTATTAGAAATTTTCATAAACCAAGAGCCAATAACCGACGCAATCATCGCAACTCCAGCCAACGCTAACGGCAACGAAGTTATTAATGGATTTTGAAATAAAATTTCGCCCAAAAGCATCGCCGCCGCTGTTGTCACAATATAAGTTTCAAATAAATCAGCTGCCATTCCAGCGCAGTCTCCAACATTATCTCCAACATTATCAGCAATTACAGCTGGATTTCTTGGGTCGTCTTCTGGGATTCCTGCTTCAACTTTTCCAACCAAATCAGCGCCAACATCAGCGGCTTTTGTAAAAATTCCACCGCCCAATCTTGCAAAAATTGAAATTAGCGAACTTCCAAAACCTAAACCAATCAGCGCTTGTAAATTTTTTGTCAAAGCATAAAACACAGAAAGCGCGAAAAGTCCTAATCCAGCAACCAAAAAACCTGTAACCTGACCTCCTTTTGCCGCAACCAGAAACGCTTCTTTTTGTCCTTGCTTGGCTGATTCAGTGCATCTTACATTGGCGCGGGTTGAAACGAACATTCCAATAGCTCCAGCCATAGCTGAAAAAAATCCGCCAACCAAAAATCCGATTGCTGTTATGCCATCAAGAGCTAACCAAATAATTACAGCGAGAACAATAGCAATAATTGCGACAACTTTATATTGTCTTTTTAAATATGCCATAGCTCCTTCTTGAATCGCTTTTGCGATTTCTTTCATTTTTTCAGAACCCTCTGATTTTTTAAGAATCCAAAAAATCAAATAAATCCCATACAAAATTCCTATTACCGACGAAACTATTGCTGATAAAATAAAAATATCTTCCATTTTTTCAAAAAAATACTGTATTTTTAATTTTTGACCTGATTATCTTAATAATTATAATATAAATGTCAAATGTATAAATCCTTAGAAATCCAGAGAAACCTCCACTTCCATTTCGCTTGCAGTCACTCTAACTTCCTTGAACTCCGCATTTTTGCCTATTTCAGCAAGCGCAGATTTTAATCTTTCTTGGTCTTTTAAATTAATAACTCCGTTAATTGTCAAATTTTTATTTTTTATGGCAAAATTATTAATTTTCATAAATCTATTAATTCCAACAACTTTTGAAAAAACATCATATGGTATATTTTTACTTATATCAATTTTTTTCAATAAAAGCAGAGATTTCTTAAATTCATCTTCGTATTTTATGGTGTCGATTTGAGTTATAGCGCTACTATTTTTTAAATCTTTGTTTGTTGTTGATATATCAAATATAAAAGCGTAAAGAGATAGAATCGAAAGAATCCCAGCGCCAAATACAAGCATTGACCAAAAATTTAACTGCCTTAAAAGTTTAAGATACAAAAATTCAGTTGTTGGGTTTATTGTGTTTAATAAAATTTCATTGCCAAAAACAGGAGCTTTTAACACTCTCTCGTTTAATCCTATACCAATTATTGAATCAGGAGATATTTTCAAAATATCCTGCATATGTATAACTTCAAAATCCAAACCAAGTTGTATTTTTTTATCGCTTACAAGTATTACTCCTCCAATTTCTCTTTTGATTCTTTCAACACTAAATTTTTGTAGGGTGAACTGAATAAATTTTTCAAGAGCTTGATTTACATTGGCCTCCTCGCTTATTGTTTCTGAAAAAGTATTTTTTATAATTCCATTTTCATAAATAAACCCTGTTAGAACAGACGCATAAATAATAATCATAAAATATGTTTTTTCAACTTCAAGAGTAAACTTTTCTTTCAAGTATCTTAGCGCGCTCAAAATTGCAGGCTCTATTACAACTGGTAAAATTCCGTTAATTGCAAACGCCCTATTGATATCTTCCAAAAAACTTCTGTGATAAAAAAACACTAAAAATGTCCTTTGGGAATCAGCTGATGGAATTTCCTGAAAAGACCATAGATATTTTTCAAGCGGCAATGGAAATTCAGTCTGTATTTTCATACCCAATGTCGCCTTAATATTTCCTTCAACATTTGGGACTTTTATAACATTTGTAAAAAAAAATGGAATATTTAAACTTATTCCAACTTCTGTATTTTTAATATTAAGCTGGGTTATGATTTTTTTTATAAAATCAACATTAACACTATCATTTGTCACAACGGAACCAGTATATTCTTTTTTTTCTAAAACCTTGCAAATGCCTCCTTTTTTTTGTAAAAATAAAATATCAAGCTTGTCCGGTGAAACTATAAAATTTACAGAGCCTTTTTTATTTATCGCCATTTTGTTTTTGTTTTAAGATTCCATAATTCTATTTTAGCAAATCTTTCCTCTGGTTGCCTCAAAATTATTAGATTATATCCTTTTAAGTTTTTTGGGATAATATACAAATAATATGGATTAACCAAAAAAACTACGCTGTTAGTTTGCAATATTTCTTTTTCTAAATTTTCAATAGTATCTGCATAATCTTCTTGATTTAACTGCTCTATTGATAATTTTTGAAGAAATTTCGCAATATTCGGCGTTGCTTTATTAATTAAATTAAAGCTTGAATTTTCCATAAAGAATGGACTAATATTTGGAGGCAAATTATAATTTATCCCCAAAATTATCGCCTGATATTTTTTGTTTTGTAAAATATCCGAATAAATATTTTCAGTGGTTTCGGCTACTATTTTTATAGGAATTTTATCACCTATAAAATCCGCTATTTTTTGAAAAAAATAATTTTGAGGAACAACAACTTCAATAAGCGAAGATGTTGAAAATGTAATTGACATATCTGTATTGGACTTAACATTTGATTTGTTAACTGGGAGATTTAAAAAATTTCTGATTGACTTGCTAAAAATTCCCGTGGATATTTCAGCTTCATTATCAAAAATTTCTTCATTCATTTTTTTTCTATCAATTAAACTTTCTAATCCATTTGCGTCAATACCGCCAACATTTTTGCTATTAAAAAAAATACCTATCGCTCTTGGCAATACAATTCTTGAAACTTTTAATCTTCTGCTTGTTGTGGATTTTAAAACATTTGACGGGACTCCTCCTATTGCGTCAATTTCTCGTATCCTTAATCCCTCTATTGCATTTTGTAAATTTGGATAAATTTTAAAAACTATTTTTTCTATATATGCATTTGGTTTATAAAATTCATTTCTAACAAACACAACTTCGGAGTCTAATTTTTTTTCAATAATATAAGGTCCCGACACAACGCTCAAAAGTTCATCTTCCTGACTCTGCCAGTCTGGTTGATTAAATTTCTGCCAAACTGATTTTGGAATAATATAAATTTGGTTTAACTTGTTATAAAAATAATTGTCTCGTATTTTTAAATTAAATTTCACTTGATAATTATCAACTTTTTCAATTTCAGTATCTCTAAATAAATTTTTAACTTCATCGGAACCATATTTTTTAAATATTTCAAAAGAAAAAATTAAATCATCGGATGTTATTTTTTCTTTATTGTTCCAAATTTTGTCATCTTTTAGCTCAACTAAAAACTCAAGCCCTTTATTTAATTCAGTAATATTTTTTGCTAACTCATATGAAAAATTTCCGCTTCCGTCATCAACTATCAACTTATCAAATAATAAATTAAGCAGAGATTTCTCGCTTGAATTTGCCACCAAAAATGGATTTAATGTGTTTATTGATTGGTAAAGACCCTCCCTTAAAACTCCGCCGTTTGATGGCAATTTTTCAAAATTATTCTGCCAAAACCACCAAGCTGGCAAAATCAAAAAAAACAAGCCCAGCAAGATTCCAACCGAAATAAACAATTTTTCTTTTAAATTCAAGTCTTTCCAAAGTTTTAACAAAAAAATAAGTTTTTTCCGCATTATTATATTATAATCAAATTTTCAAAATTTAAGGGATTTTATGCCAGTTTTATCAGGGACTCGCCCCGTTAGAAGTTCAGTAGGCATTGATGTTATTGAAAAGATGAAAACGACAATACAAAATAAAGCTTTGTTTTTCAAACTTCTAACTGGGTTGACTTTTTTAAAACGATGTGATATAATATAGATACTACTCTAATGTAGCGCACTCTTCATTCTCACCTGAAAGGAGGTGAAAATAATGCAGTACGCGTGTACGGCTCAAACTCGAACCGGCGCGAGATGCCGGCAGTTTGTCGAAGTCGACGACTTTGGCTTTGACAATACTTGCCGATGCTCACAGCACTTCGGTTCGCAGTCGGCTTCTACGCCTGACACTATTCTACTCAAATTCCGAGTCAATCGGGAACGGGTAGAAAAGCTCAAGGCTATCGGAATCCACCCCAAAAAAGTGGATTTTGGAAAACGGGAGACGCGACACACTCAACATGCCCACCAACACGGAAGACAGGCGTATCAGGTCCGCCCCGAAGTAGCGGACTCTGGAGTTCCTGTTTTCGGAAAAAACGGGCTGAATGATGTGTCGCCCCTACCAGGAGTCGACGAGTTAATGAATGTTGGGTACGACATACTCAATGTTTATCTCGAGCCAGCTAGAGATAACAACGATATGTTTGTTCTTGTTCTCAGAATCGCGAAAGAGGGAGAACGACAACCGTACCCGACGGAGGTAGCAACCGAAGTTGGCGAACTCGTTTCGTCAACATGGGGATTCCTCCATGTCTGGGCAAACCCGCCTCGCGAAGACGGCAAGGTTGTACACACGCTCAACTTTGCGCAGCGCGAAAAGGACAAATCCCCTGCCCTTGAATTGACATTCAACTTGGGGATATGGGGATGCCAGACAGCATCTTGACGCACGTGCTCCGGCGTACCTGCATTTAGCCCTTTGGTTTTCCCGAGGGCTATTTCTTTTTTATAAATTTTCTTCTTTTTTAACAATCACTTTATCAAAATATTTTAAAGTTTCTTGTATTGATTGATATCCTAATTGTTTTTTTAAATCAATTTGTTCTTTTGAAATTTCTTCAGATGCAACTCCTGATGTCAAATTAAAAAAATTAGATAAAAATGTCGTAGCGTAAACAGCTTTTGACAAAATAAAATCAATAATGACTCCTTCTTTTATAATTTCACATTTGCGAATTTCTGCTTTTACTCTTGTTTTTTCTTGCCTTTCCTTCAAAATAATATTTGATATAGAAAAAAAATTTTTAAATAATGGCGGATACACTCCCATATCTTCTAATAAATCTTTATAAAATAACTGGTCATCTTGATTTTGGCTAATAAATAGCGGAAATTTTATCGAAATTTCTTTATTATTTCTTATCATCTCTGATAATTTTTTATTAAAAAGAAAAGACGAAAGGGCATATAGCCATAATGTTGTTTGCTCTGAAATTTGCGAGAGGGCGCCTTTGTAATCTGTTGGATTATTTTCTAAATAACTAGTAACCTTTATTTCATTTGTAAGTATAGTTGGAAAATTGGATATGATTTTTTTTATTGCTTTCCAATCTCCAAGATATTTTTTAATTTCCTGCCTTAAATTCTTAAAAAAGGGCATTTCCCTTTCTCCTACATCAGTTAAAAAGCCTTCAACCGCTTCCTTATATTTTCCTTTTAAAATTAAAACAGCCCACAAATAATTGGATAAACGAGGAGTTCCAAATCTTTGCAAATAATAAAAATTATAAAAACCTTCCTTATCTATTTTTTCTAATTTTTTTAAAAAATCTTCGCTATTAAAATTTTTATCAGTCCTCACCAAAATAATAAATCTATTACCCTTAATTCCACCAATACTAACAACACCATTCCCTCCTGAAACATCTCTTAAGAAATAGAACGGGGAATTAATTTTTGAAAGTCTAATTTCTGAAATATTTCTGAATGATAATTTTTGTGATGTAATTGCGTTTTTATCTTTAATGCCAGAATATTGAATTTGCTTTTGTTCACATTCTAAAAATTCTTTTAGCTCGTCAACAACTTCTATGGTTGACATCTGACATTTTACCAATGTGGCATATATTGTAGGGCGATCTTCTATGATGTCGTCTTCCTTAAAAACATTTTCATAATCAACAGAAAAAATATCTCCGGATTGTGACACTTCTTCAACAATAAAATCGGATGGCAAAAATTTTAAAAAACCAGCGGGTAATTTTTCTTGGTTTTCAATAAATATTCCAAATCTATCTAATAATTCAGCATTATCAACAAATGTTTGCTCACAAAAAAGCTCTGGCGATTTTTTGCTTTCTTGTGCCAAAAACTCGCGTTCTTTTTCTCTTAACTCTAATCTGTTTAGCATTTCTCTAATTTTAATTGACTTTAGCTTTATTTCAAAAATATGCTAAAATTTATGTGTGAATTGTAGCGATTTTATAACGGGGTATAGTGTAATGGTAGCACGAGTCCTTTGGGAGGATTTATTCTCAGTTCGAATCTGAGTACCCCGACTCTGAGTATTACGATCAATTATTTTAAAATATTACCAATAACACGCGATAGCGCATTATTGGTAGTTTTAATCCAAACGCTCCAAAATTTAATTGAGATGAAACTAAAAAATCTTGTTTTGAATTCACTAAAAAATGTTGATCTAAGCATGATTGATATTAAAGAGCCCAGTAAGGAATTTTTAGATTTGATTAAAAAAGAAATTATATTGCAACGAAAAAAAAATTATTCGTTCCCCATTCCCAAGATTGATAAATTACAAATTCCAAATTTTGTATTTTTATTAAGAACGCTTGATTTTAGACGATGGGAATTTAAAAAAAATTGGGTTTACAAAAACAAAAAACGTTTTTGGGCGTTATTCTCAAAATTAGAAGATTTGTTTAAAATTGGTGTGAAAAATATAGATTATAAAATTTTTAAAAAAATTATTTCTCCGAAAGAATCGGATAGTTTAGGAAAACTTCGTTTTAAATTTTTTAAAAAAAATTTATTGTGGCTAAAAAATAATTATGATGGAAATTTTAAAAATTATTTTGAAAAAAATAAAAATCCTTTAAATTTTACGCTGGGTTTAACAAATTTAGGAAGATTTGAAGATATTGCAAAAAATTCAAAAAAAATTTATTTTTTAAAACCAAACCAATTGCTTTATACTGAATACCTTTTAGCAACTAATCAAATGAAAAAATATTCTGAAAATCTTAAAGACTTAACAGCTTTTGCTGATTATCGCCTCCCTCAAGTTTTAATGTATTTTAATATAATTATTCCAAATAAAAAATTGTTAGATAAAATTAAAAATAAAAAAATTATCCGAATTGGGTCCAAGGAAGAAATTGAAATTCGCGCATCAACAATTCTTGCCTGCGAATTAATAAAAAATAAAATTAAAAAAGTTTCATCATTTGAAGTAGATATGGCTTTATGGAATTTTACTTATAAAAATAAAATAAAAATTAATATTCCGCATTTTAGAGCTAAGAGTATTTTTTATTAATGTTTAGTTTTAAAATTATACAAAAAGATAAAAAGAGCAAAGCAAGATTGGGGATTTTAAGAACTCATCATGGCATTATTCATACTCCTACTTTTACTCCCGTTGGAACAAAAGGAGCTTTGCGAGGGTTAAGCTTTGAATCCGCCAAAAAATATGGGGCTGAAATTTTTATGATGAACACTTTTCATTTGTTTCATAATGATAGATACAAAATAATTGAAAAATTTGGTGGATTACATAAATTTTTAAACATTAAAACGCCGATAATGACTGATAGCGGTGGATTTCAAGTTTTTAGCTTAGGATTTGGCGCGGAGCATGGAGTAGGCAAGGTTGCTAATATTTTTCCAGAAGAGAGTTATCACAAAAACTTTTCTCGGTCATCGCAGTCCCATCCCTCCAGCGGGGCTGGTCTGCTCATCTCTCACCCCGCCGACCGATCTGTAAATTTGAAAAAATGCCGAAAACAATTTATTGTTTTCGGCGCTGAAAATTATAAATTTTCAGCATTTTACAGCTCGGACCAATCTCGGCGGGGTTACAAGGCGTGCCCTCAAAAAGTTTTTGTGACAAAAAATATTTATAAACCTAAAAAAAATTTACTCGCTCTAAATAAAAATTTTGTGAAAATTGATGAAGAGGGCGCAACATTTAAGTCGCCACTTGATGGGAGAATTTTACGATTAACTCCAGAAAGTTCTATTGAAATTCAAAAAAAACTTGGCGCTGATATTATTTTTGCGTTTGATGAATGCACTTCGCCATTATCAGATTATAAATACACAAAAAAAGCTATGAATAGAACTCACAGATGGGCAGAAAGATGCGTAAAAATAATTCAAAAATCAAAAAATGAAAAAGGACAAGTATTATTTGGAATTGTTCAGGGCGGAGAATATGAAGACTTAAGAAAAGATTCTTCGGAATTTATAAGTTCTCTTCCGTTTTTTGGATTTGGAATTGGTGGTTCGCTTGGAAAATCAAAACAAGATATTGTTAAAGTTTTGAATTGGACAATACCATATTTACCAGAAAACAAACCGCGACATCTTTTGGGTATCGGAGAAATTGACGATATTTTTAACGCAATTGAAACTGGAATAGATTTGTTTGATTGTGTAATTCCAACAAGATGGGCAAGACACAACACAGCATTTACAAGCAACGGCAGATTAAATTTAAAACCCTCTAAATATCTAACCGACAAAAAACCAATTGACCCAAAATGCAGTTGTGATATTTGTAAAAATTATTCTCGCGCGTATATTTGCCATTTATTAAGAGAAAAAGAAATTTACGGGGTTATGCTTTTATCTGAACACAACATAGCTTGGATCTTGAATTTAATGCGCGAAATCCGAGAATCTATAAAAGAAAACAAATTTGACACACTCAAAAAACAATACTTAAAATATTACTGCCACCTGTTAAAATAAAATTAGTACTCTCCGCAGCACATAAATGCTTTGGGAGAAGGGATAGATAGAGTAATTGCAGACGAACGCTATCATTGGGGGAGATTCCTTGTACTACTCATGCCCAAGGAGTTTGTAGTTGTTTGTCTGCAATCTTTTTATACTCTAAATTCCTCTTTAATTTCTTTATCAATTTCCTCCTCAATCTCTCTTTTCTTTTCTTCCGATGAAAATGCTAATTTTTTTAAATCTTCATCAGATAATTTTCCTAATTCTTCAACTCGCTTTAACAAATATTTTTTATCATTTTTTTTCGGTTCATCTAAAACTTCTTCGAGTAATGCCTTTAGAACCCACCCAATCCTTGGGGAAGAACTAATTTGTAAAATTTCCATAATTTCATCGCCATTGATTTTTAACATTTGTGGAGTTATAGGTTTGACAGCAACTTTTTTAATTAAATATTTTAAATACCGCAATCTATACGGCACCGCTTTCGGAACACCAGAACCAATTCTATCCGCCTCCCTTGTTTTAAATAAATCTTCAAGACTTTCTTCTCCAACTCTTTTAACTAATCGTCTTACAGCAGAAGCCGTGACCTTATCAACTTCAAGATAAAACATATGATGTCTTACTAAATGCGTAACTTTTGAAATTATCTTATTAGAAAATCTTAATCTGACCAAAATATTTTTCACGAGTTTTGCTCCGATGATTTCATGATTATAAAATGTAGCGCTCGGATATTCTCCTTGTTTTGTTAGTGGCTTTGCAATATCATGAAGAAGCGCCGCAAACCTTACTTCAAATGAATAATCTTTTTTCGCCGCATAATTTAATGATAGAATTGAATGAGTATATACATCAAATTTATGATGTTTATTTTGTTTGATATTATAAGATTGCGCTAATTCTGGAATTATATCAATAAGCAAATTTCCTTCTCTTAAAAATTCGATCCCGATCATCGCATCTTTTTGCATAATAATTCTAACCAATTCATCCTTAATTCTTTCTCTTGAAATATACTGAATTAAATTTGCAAGTTCTTTTATTGAATCAAAAGTATTTTTTTCAATTTCAAAACCCAATTCAACGGCGAGTCTTATCGCTCTCATCATTCTTAACGCATCTTCTCTAAATCTGTCTTCTGGTTTTCCAACAGTGCGTATTAATTTTTTATCTAAATCGTTTAATCCATTAAATTCATCAACAATATCTCCGTTTTGGTCAAGCGCTAACGCGTTAATTGTAAAATCTCTTCTTTGTAAATCATCTTCTAATTTGTCGGAAAATTTTACTTCATCAGGATGTCTTAAATCAGAATATTTGCCTTCGAGCCTGAACGATGTAATTTCAATTACCGCGAGACTCATATCGTCAGAATAAGTTTTTACTCCGACTGTGCCAAACGCATTCTCATAAAACGCTTGAACGCCAAAAATTTCTACAATTTCTTCTGGTTTTGCGTTTGTTGTAATGTCCCAATCTTTTGGTTTTTTGCCCAATATTAAATCTCTGACGCATCCGCCAACAAGATACGCCTTATAATCAGCGTCAATTAATTTTTTCCATACATCAGAAACAATAGTCGGGATTTGATTTTTAAAATTTTTCATTAGTATTAATATACGAGCGGGATACGAGAATCGAACTCGTGTATCTTGCTTGGGAAGCAAACGCACTGCCATTATGCTAATCCCGCGATTTTTAATTAATTAATTTAATTATAAAAGAAAAAAGGCGCTCTCAAAGAGAACGCCTTGCCTCATCAATCGCCACTGATTGCTTTGGCGATTGCGGCATCAAGCTCAACAATGCTAGCTGGCTTTTGAAGAAAAACGACTCCGGAGGGTAAGTTAAACCTATTTGTGGACAATACAATGATTGGAGTAAGCGGGGATATCTTCCGAATTTCCTCCACCAATGCATCGCCTTGCATTGAATCTCCTGGTCTGGACCGATCGGTAATGACAATATCCGGAGCTTTCTCCTTGAACAACCTCAACCCTTCTTCTCCAGAACTCGCCATCACAACCTCATAATGACGAAGTTCTGCATATGCCCCCAGAAAACCACGCACCGACTCATTATCATCAACGATAAGGATCATCTTGCTTCTCCTTGCCCCTTAGTATGTACTAATTTAATTATATCAGTTTTAAAATAAAAGTCAACATAAATTTTCTGCGCCCCCGCCAAGAATCGAACTTGGATCTAAGGTTCCGCAAACCTTTATTCTTCCGTTGAACTACGAGGGCAATCTTTGATTTTTTTTATAAATATCCGATTTCTTCTAAAAATACTCTATTTTCCCATTCCCATAATCCCTTACAATTCAAAAATCCCTGAAAGTCTCTTTCGTGATTGTCAAATTCTTTTAACTCCCAATCTTCCATTGTTTCAGAAAACTGATGTTCGCAAGCAGATTTTCCTCCTGTAATTTTATCACCCATATCTCTCAATTTTTTCTTTGCTCCGCAATTTTCACAAAGCTGTTTTTGATTTAATCGCAAGACATATCTTTTTTGAACTTCTTTTGGCAATAAAATTTTATTTCCCCTACTATCCAAAAGCCATGGCTCCCCATTGAGCGCGTGAAAATACGCGGATGTCTGAAGTCTATAATCTTCATAAATTGCGGCTGATGTTTTTATATCAACAAGCGCAAAAACTCCGTCAATCTCTGCGACCATATCAAAAGTTCCAGCATATCTATGCACTGGATGCCTGATTCTTTTTTCAGCCCATTCTTTTTTAACAAAAAAGTTATACTGCCTCAAAAATTCTTCGAATCCTTTCTGAAAACCAATATATTTTTCAGAAACATGCAAATCCTTTCCAGTTATAAAATCTTCTATTAATTGATGAACAGCCGTTCCCTCATTAGCCGCTTTTTTTAATTGTTGTTTTGCGTCAGAAAAACTATCAGCTTTTGCGTAAAACGCATAAAGCGCTGGCTTGCTTTTTATATCAACTATTGAAGTAACTCTCGGATACCAAATTCCATCCAAAAAATACCCGCAAAATTTTTGAAAATCTGCTGAATTATTAATCCACATTACTTTCTATGTGAAGCCTTCATGACAAAGTGCAAGGACTTCCTTAATCTATTATAATTGAAAGGCTTCACGCTGAAAAGTTTTTCAGCATTATAATTGAAAATTTTAGCTTTTTTTATGTCAGTTAAATTAAAATCCCAATTTTTATGTTCGGACACCTCTGTTTCTGAATATCCTTGCATCGCGCCATAAAGCACTAATAATGGGTGTCCGTGTGAAACAATTAATATGGTTTTGTTTTGATATTTTTTTTCAAGTTCAAAAATAACTTTTAGCATTCTGATTTTAACATCGCGAAGAGATTCGCCTTTTGGAATTCTATTTTTATATCTATCAATAATTTTTTTTGCGAATTTATTATAAGGAGTCCAATCTTGTCCTTCAAAAATCCCGCAATTTATTTCTTTTAATCGTTTATCATATATTACTGGAATTTTTAATTTTTCGGAAATAATTTTTGCGGTTTGTTTTGTTCTTAGGAACGGAGACGCAACAATTAAATCTATTTTATATTTTTTTAATTGTTCAATTTTTTTTAGAACCTGTTGTTCGCCCCTTTTGGTTAGCGAATTTTTAAATCTTTCGGGATAATATGACGAGATGATATTTCTTTCATTGGCGATAGCCTCTCCATGTCTCATCAAAAAATATTTGTTTCCACTCACTGCTCTATTTCTTAAAATTTTAATATCAAAATTTCTTTCTATGCTAATTAAACAAGATGCTGAGCTTTTTAATTTTCCGCCATCAATATATATTACCGCATCATTAAAATATTTTATTGCTTCCTGAATATTATTAGATAATTTTTTACCTTGCGGGTTTGCGGATGGAGCGATTATTGGACCTGTTTTATTTAATAACTTCAAAAGAAATTGATTACTTGGAATTCTAAATGCCAAACTTTTTACCCCCCTATGTAAATAATTAAATGCCAAAAAGCCGAAAGGTTTGTCTTTCGGCGATAAAAACGATAAGTCGTTTTCATCATTGTTTTTCGGCGCTGAAAACGATAAATCATTTTCAACTTTTTTATTATCACAACGCAACACGACCGAAATTCTATTCGGCCAAATACTATTTAGGAGCTCGCTTAATTTTTTATCAATTCTAATTCCAAACTTTTTTAAATCATCAATTTTTGAAATTAAAATGATACTCGGCTTATTATAATCTCTCTTTTTTAGCTCATAAACTTTTTCAACAGATTTTTTATTTAAAGCGCTAGAGCAAATACCATAAATTGTGTCTGTGGGTAAAACAGCAATTGAACCATTTTTTATTTCTTTTGCGATTTGTTTAATCTGATTTATTTTATAAACTTTCATTTCCAATCAATTATAACTTAACCCTATTTAGCATTAAGCTATTCAAAACAACAGAAACCGAGCTGAACGCCATTGCTCCTCCAGCTAAAATTGGGTTAAGCGTAATCCCAAAAAACGGGTATAAAACTCCAGCCGCCACTGGAATTAAAACAATATTATACGCGAGCGCCCAAAAAACATTCTGCTTAATATTTCGTAATGTTGATTTTGAAAGATTTATAATTTTTATAATTCCATTTAATGAATCAGAAACCAAAACTATATCTCCGGATTCAATTGCAACATCGGTTCCTGCGCCAATCGCAATGCCAACATTTGATTGAGTTAACATCGGGGCGTCATTTATGCCATCTCCAACCGCCGCAACAATTTTTCCTTGTTTCTGCAATTCTTTAATTTTTTCTTGTTTGTCCTGGGGCATAACTTGAGCCATAATATTTTTAATTCCGGCTTCATTAGCAATAGCCCTTGCGGTTCTTTCATTATCTCCTGTTATCATCCAGACATCAATATTTCTTTTATTTAATTTTTCAACAATACCTTTTGATTCAGATTTTAATTCATCCCTAATTGCTATTATCCCTAAAATTTTTTTATCCTTACTAAGGCTGGCTAAAAAGATTAAAGTTTTCCCATAATTTTCCAATTCTTCAATATTTTTATCCGAGACAGACAAGTTAACCCCATTATCTTCAACAAATTTTCTATTTCCTAAAATTATTTTGTCTGAATTTTCATAAATTCCGATAAGTCCCTTTCCAACAATTTGTTCGATTTTTTCTATCTTTGCGATATCAATTTGTTTATTTTTCGCGTCATTAACAATTGCTTGGCTAAGAGGGTGATTTGAAAATGAAGATAGCCCTGATGCAATTTTTAAAATTTCTTTTTCATCACTTTCAACTTTTATAATATCAGTTACAACTGGTTCGCCTTTTGTTAGTGTGCCTGTTTTATCAAAAACAATTGTGTTAATTTTATTTGCAATTTCTAATTTTCCCGCGTTTTTTATTATTAATCCGTTTTGCGCGGCTTTTCCTGACGCAACAACTAATGAAATTGGGGTTGCTAATCCGATAGCGCACGGACAAGCGACAATCAAAACCGAAACAAACATTATTAAAGCAAAACTAATTCCTTTGCCTAAAATTAACCACGAAGCAAGACTTGAAATCGCTATCAAAACAACAACCGGAATAAAATACGCGAGTATTTTATCTAACAATTTTTGAATTGGAGGTTTTGATATTTGCGCTTCTTCAACAATTTTTATAATTTGCGCTAAAAATGTTTCACTTCCAATTTTTTCCGCTTTAATTTTTATTGGACTTGTCAAGTTTATTGTAGCGCCAATAATTTTATCTCCGATCGTTTTTTCAACAGGGATTGATTCGCCTGTTACCATTGATTCGTCAATTACTGATTCGCCTTCAATAATAACACCATCGGTTGGTATTTTTTCTCCCGGCTTAACCAATAAAACATTGCCGACTTCTATTTTTTCAATAGGAATATCGACAAAATTTTTATCCACTAAAAGATGCGTGATTTTTGCTTGCAATTTTAATAATCCCTTAATTGATTCGCTTGCTTTTCCGGTTGATTTTGCTTCAAGATATTTTCCTAAAATAACTAATGTGATTACAACAGATGAAACATCAAAATATAATGGCAATTCAAAATCTAAAATCCAAAAACTAAAAATTGTTATTATTGCGCTATAAAAATACGCTATACCAGTTCCAAGCATAACTAAAAAATCCATATCAAAAACAAACCGCTTTAATTTTTTTAATCCGTTTTTCCAAAATTGATATCCGACATAAAATTCAACTGGGGTAGTAAAAAACAATAATAATAAATTTTTTATTGAAATAGAAAATGGCAATTCAACAAATTTAATGAAATCAGACACTGACAACGCAAGAACAAAAACTGATAAAATTGCTCCGATTATAAATTT
>JBBTQG010000033.1:0-9975 GCA_038065795.1 Patescibacteria group bacterium
TTGATTTTAATGTGTTTTGTTGAAAAATAAAATATTTCATTGCATAAACATCCTAAATTATTTTTAAACTGAAATGATAATGTAAATTTACAAATTCAATCATCTTCCGAAAATGGCAGAGAACTTTCAGGTCCGCCGTGTAAAAAGTGCGGAGGAATGACAATCAGAACAGGGAGTTGTTATTCCTGCGTTGAGTGCGGAGAAACAAGCGGAGGGTGCGGATAGCATACATCAGCGAGCTGATGTGATATGCTCTTCTTAGGTTTAAAAACTGGAAAAGAAAAAGCCATAACCAGTGATGGTTACGGCGTGGTTGATTGCCTCCTACTTCACCAATACGAGCCAAGTTTCTGGTTCGTCTATTCTTCTGCCTAACGGAATCGCTTTAGGCAGAAGTCTTATGATTGGTTCATATCGGTCAACTTCCTCTCTATCCCCAGTGACAACAGCGCAAAGGAAGTTGTCAATAGTCGCCCAGAGCTTTTCGTAAAACTCCTCGCGCGCTATTAAGTCTTTAGTTTGCTCTGCGAGAGCGTTCGATAAGCCTTCGAGGAGAAACCTGTGCAGACAATCGGAAATCGTGTCTACAACGTTCGAAGGCAGCGAGCGGTACGAGTTAGATGGCAGGTCGTAGGGAAATGGTTCTACCATGGCTGTTTCAAGCGCTTCCGCGATAATTCCGAAAAATGTCCTTTGCGTTTCTCCAAACTCTTCTTCTGACATCCATTCTGGCAAGGTTAATGTTGCTTGAGGGAAGAATTCGTGAGAGGCTGAAACAAACACAACGCTATTTACATTTTCCCCTGTTGCTTTTTGAATTGCCGAAGCAATCATTTCTCTATCCAAATCATTGGCGCAACTTAGGGGATAAGAACTTTGTGCGATTGCGAATAGTGGTTCAAGCCACCCCATCGCAGGGGTGATTAAGTCAGTGTCTCGCCCATAATGTGTTGCACACTCTACTAATGTTCGTTCCATATTCTCTTGAGGCGTAGGCATCTATTTCTCTCCAAGGTGTAGTGATACTGCTATCATTATTTTAAACAATTATACAAACTTTGTCAAATGTTTGTATAATTATTATATGTACGCCATTCAATGGCGTACAAGGTTAAAAAGTATACAAAGAAGCCAAAAATGAATATGTACGCCATCGGGTGGCGTACATTTGAAAAAATTTGTATCAAAAAACGCCTATAAATTACGGGACATATAACATTCGATGTGGCATAATAGGAGTATGGACTAGCTTTTGTCTTCATTTGTAATATAAGACATGGGGATAAAAAAATTTGACATTCAAAATAAAGTGCCTTATAATTAGCCTTACAATCTTTAACAGACGCATTTATTAGTGTCTGCAATAACGCTAAAATTGATATCTTTTTCTATTTTAGCCGTTGAATAAGATTATCTTATTTCACAATTAAATTTTATAAAACATTAAACTCTCAAAACCAAAGAGAGCCTTTTATGATTTTGCCAACAAAAAACTTTAACAAATTTCAATCTTTTGAAATTCCTGATTTATTGGAACATCAAAGAGAAAGTTTTGAAAGATTTAAAAAAGAAAACCTGAAAAAGGTTCTCATGGAGTATTATCCTGTGTTTGATTATTCTGGAAAAGATTTAAAGTTGGAATTTGTTGACTACTATATTGGAAAACCAAAAAATACAGAAGAGGAAGCAAGAAGAATTATGGTGAATTATGAAGCTCCATTAAGGGTTAAACTAAGGCTTACAAATCTTGTTACAAACAAACAAGAAGAACAAGAAATTTATTTTGGTGATTTGCCGATTATGACAAATAGAGGTTCTTTCATTATTAACGGAAATGAAAGAATTATGATTAGCCAGATTATAAGGTCGCCGGGAGTTTATTTTAGTAATATTCCTTTTGGCGACAGAAAACTTTTTGGGGCAAAAATAATTCCACAAAGAGGCTCATGGCTTGAATTTCAAGTTGAGCCGACAAATGTTTTGGCCGTAAGAATTGATAGAAGAAAAAAAGCTCCAGCATCTGTTATTTTAAAAGCATTAGGAATGTCTGAAAAAGAAATTATGTCAGTATTCCAAAGTGAAGATGCGGCTGGAAGAGGTATAATCGCCACGACTCTTAAAAAAGATGAAACAGAAGACCAAGAAGAAGCGCTTCTTGAAATTCATCACAAATTAAGACCATTTGAACCAAACACATTAGATAACGCAAAATTCTTTTTTGAAAATATGTTGCTCAATAAAGAAAGATATTCTTTGAGCGATGTCGGAAGATATAAATTAAATGAAAGATTAGAGCAAGATATAAAAGGTTTTCTTTTAACAAAAGAAGATATTATTGCAATCATCAAGGAAATTTTGAAACTTGATACGGATCCATTAGCTGAAGCAACAGACATAGATTCATTAGAAAATAGAAGAATAAAAAATACCGCGGAACTTTTAGAAAATCAAGCGAGAATTGGATTTGCGAGACTTACTAAGAACACAAAAGACAGAATGAGCGCTGTTGATAAAACACAAGTTATTTTTCCATCGCAAGTTCTTTATCCGAGAATTTTTATAAATACTGTAAAAGAATTTTTTAATATTTCTCCATTATCGCAAGTATTAGACCAAAATAATATATTATCAGAAATTGAACACAAGAGAAGATTTAGCGCTGGTGGTCCCGGTGGATTAAATAAAGACAGAGCGGGATTTGAAGTTCGTGATTTGCATTTATCTCATTACGGAAAAATTTGTCCCATTCAAACTCCTGAGGGAGGAAACATTGGTCTTGTTCTTTATCAATCTCTTTATTCAAAGAGAAGCGATTTAGGATTCCTTGAATCCCCATACCTTAAAGTTGAAAATGGAAAAATAACAAAAGTTATGAAGTTTTTGAACACCAAGCAAGAGAAGAAAGAAATTATCGCTAGTATTAATGTAGAGAGAGACGAAAAAGGCAATATCATTACAAAAGAAACAGAAGCTAGGGTGTATGGTGAACCCGGAATGACAAAAAAGGACGATATTAGTTATATTGAGGCATCTTCGTATCAACTATTTTCTGTTGCCGCCAATAGTATTCCTTTTATAGAACATGACGACGCAACTAGAGCGCAAATGGGTTCAAATATGCAGAAACAATCCGTTCCTTTGATAAAACCTGAAATTCCATATGTAGGAACAGGGATAGAAGAAAAAATTGCGCGAAGTAGCGGATATGTAATAGTTGCAGAAGAAGATGGTGAAGTAGTAGATGTTGATTCTGCGCGAATTGTTGTTTTGTATAAAAAAGGTGGAGCTGGGTTAGATGGAAAAGCTTCTGCCAGTCTAGAGCCGAGGCAAGCTGGAAAACATAAAAAAACATATCATTTAAAAAAATATCAAAAGACAAATAATTTTACTTCAATAAACCAAAAGCCAATTGTTACTGTTGGGCAAAAATTTAAAAAAGGCGATGTTTTAGTTGATGGTCCTTCTGTGTCTAATGGAGCGATGTCATTGGGTCATGGATTAACTGTGGCATTTATGAGTTGGTATGGTCATAATTTTGAAGACGCTATAATTATTTCTGAAAGAGTTTTAAGAGACGATATATTTACTTCTATCTATCTTGAAGAATTTGCGGTTGATGTAAGAGATACAAAACTTGGGAAAGAAGAAACAACAGCGGATATTCCAAATGTTCCTGAGTCAAAATTGAGAAATTTGGATGTTGATGGAGTAACAAGAATTGGAGCCGAGGTAAGACCCGGCGATATTATGGTTGGTAAAATTACTCCAAAGAAAGGTGTTGATTTAACTCCTGAGGAAAAATTATTGAAAGCTATTTTTGGTGAAAAAGTTGAAGATGTAAAAGATTCATCTTTATATCTTGACCCTGGAAAATCAGGGAGAGTAATTAGAATAAAAATTTTAGACAGAGAAAGAGGCGACATTACAGAGCCGGGAGTTTTAAGAAGAATTTTTGTTGAAATAGGAAAATTAAGAAAATTACAGGTTGGTGATAAATTGGCGAATAGGCACGGGAACAAAGGCATTGTTTCAATTATTGTTCCAGAAGAAGATATGCCGTTTATGGAAGATGGAAGACCTGTTGATATGATTTTGAATCCTCTCGGAGTTGTTTCTAGGATAAACCTCGGTCAAATTTTAGAAATGCATTTGGGATTGGCTGCAAAGAAACTTGGATACAGAGCAATTATTCCTCCAATGACGGGCGTTTCAGAAGAAGAAATAATAGCAGAATTGAAAAAAGCTGGTTTGCCCGAGGATGGAAAGTTAGAATTATATGATGGGAAAACAGGTGAAAAGTTTGGAAATAAAATTGCTGTTGGATATATGTATATTATGAAATTGATTCATATGGCTGAAGATAAAATTCACGCTCGGTCAATCGGTCCTTATTCTTTAATTACTCAACAACCGCTTGGAGGAAAAGCGCAATTTGGAGGTCAGAGATTGGGCGAAATGGAAGTTTGGGCATTGGAAGGATATGGCGCTGTAAATATTTTGCAAGAAATGTTAACAATTAAATCTGATGATGTAAGGGGAAGAGCTGAAACATACACAAATATTATCAAAGGTGAAGAAGTGAAAACACCATCTCTTCCGTCAGCTTTTAATGTTTTAGTGAAAGAACTGGAGGGACTTTGTTTGAATATTGAAATAACAAAAGAAGAAAGATTTGACGATGAAAACACAAGAAGAATAATGGTTGAAAAAGCCCCAGAACCAGTTGAAATTAATTCGTCAGCTGGCGGACAAAAATCCGAAGTATAAATTTAAGCAATGAGAAAAGTAAAAAGCGAAGACATAAAATCAATTTTGATAAATGTAGCGTCACCCGAGAATATTTTGAGTTGGAGTTACGGAGAAGTTTCGAAGCCTGAAACAATAAATTATAGAACTGGCAGACCAGAAAGAGACGGATTATTTTCGGAAGTAATTTTTGGTCCAGTAAAAGATTTTGAATGTTATTGCGGAAAATATAAGAGAAATCAATTTACCAGAGTTGTTTGTGATAGATGTGGAGTTGAAGTTACTCATTCATCTGTAAGACGAGAAAGAATGGGACATATAGTTTTAGCAACTCCTGTGAGTCACATCTGGTTTATGAAAGTTTATCCGCATTCATTAAGTTTGTTTTTGGATATTCCAGTTCAACAACTTGAAAAAGTAATTTATTATTCAGCTTATATTATTACGGGCGTGAATGAAGATGCAAAGAAAATTCTTTTAGCAAAAATAGAAAATGAATTTAAAGAAAGATCTAAAAAAACAGAATCTAGGGAAGAAAAAGTTAATTTAGAAGCTACATTCAAAAAAATTAAAGAAGAATTAAAATCAATCGCTGTAAAGAAAACATTGTTAGATATTGATTATTTTACTCTTTCAAGAAAATATCCGAATTTATTTGAAGTCGGAATTGGCGCTGAACCTATTAGAAGGTTTTTGGAAGAATTGGATCTTAATAAATTAAGAAAAGAAACCGAAGCAAGACTTGAAAAAACAACAGGGGTTGACAGAAAAAAGATTTCATTAAAATTAAAAATTTTAAAAGCATTTATAAAGCACAATAAAAGACCAGAATGGATGGTTACGACAATTTTGCCGATTATTCCGCCAGATCTTCGCCCTATTGTTCAATTAAGTGGAACAAAATACGCATCTTCTGATTTGAATGATTTGTACAGAAGAGTTATAAACAGAAATAATCGCTTGAAAAGACTTTATGAATTAAAAGCTCCTGAAATTATTGTAAGAAATGAAAAGAGAATGTTGCAAGAGGCCGTTGATTCTCTTTTGGATAACACTCTTAAAAAAGAGAAATTAGTTATTGGTCAAAGAAAAATTTTAAAATCATTAGCTGATATGTTGAGAGGAAAATCTGGACGATTTAGACACAATCTTCTTGGAAAAAGAGTTGATTATTCTGGTCGCTCGATTATTGTTGTTGGACCTGAATTAAGAAATAATGAATGTGGTTTGCCAAAAACAATTGCGCTTGAATTATTTAAGCCGTTTATTATTTATGAACTTTTGAAAACTGAAATTATTCATACAATTAAGCAAGCGAATTTTCTAATAGAATCAGAAGACCCTGAAGCGTTGAAGGCCCTTGAAATTGTAATTAGAGATAAATTTGTCCTATTAAACAGAGCTCCAACGCTACACAGATTGGGCATGCAAGCATTTAAGCCTGTTTTAGTTGAGGGCTTGGCTATTAGGGTTCCACCTCTTGTTTGCGCGGCTTTTAACGCTGACTTTGATGGTGATCAGATGGCCGTATTTTTGCCATTGTCAAAAGAAGCTCAATATGAAGCAAAAGAGATTTTGAATGCGGCAAAAAATATTTTAAAGCCGGGTACTGGTGAAGCGATTATGAATCCATCAAGAGATATGGTTTTTGGAATATATTATTTAACCCAGATATTGCCAAATAAAAAAGGAGAGGGTAAAAAAATTTATAATGAAGAAGAAGCAATTAGTTTGTATGAAAGAGACCAAATTGATTTACGCGCAAAAATAATTGTTAAAAATTATAAAAATCAAATAAATGTTGAAACATCTGTTGGAAGAATTATTTTTAATGAAGTTCTTCCTTTGGGTTATCAGTTCTTAAATGAACAAATGAATAAGAAAAAATTAACAGCATTAGTTGAGGATATGTGCCATACATATGGTTTTGATAGAACATCTATGGTGCTTGATAAAATAAAAAATGTTGGGTTTAAATTTGCGACAATATCTGGAACAACATGGAGCTTTCAAGAAATTAAAGTTTTGGCGGAAAAAGATAGCGTCGTTAAGGCGTCAAGAGAAAAACAGAATGAAATTGAAAAAACATATGAAATGGGACTTTTGAGCAGAGCTGAAAAAAGAATGTTAGTTATTGAATTATGGCTTAAAGCGATTAAGGAATTGCATCAATTGATGATAAAAAGCGTCCCGCTTGATTCCAGTCCAAGAATGATGGTTGAGTCAGGAGCTAGGGGTTCTTGGTCTCAGTTAGCGCAGATGGTTGTTATGAAAGGATTGGTTGAAAATCCGAAAGGGGAAATTATTGAAGTTCCAATTTTAAATTCTTATCAAGAGGGCTTGACTACTTTAACATATTTTATTAATGTACACGGAGCTAGAAAAGGCGCTTCTGATACAGCTTTGAAAACAGCAAAAGCTGGGTATCTCACAAGAAGAATGGTTGATGTAGCGCATGATGCTGTAATTAATACATTTGATTGTGGAGATACTTCTGGAATTATTATTACTAAAAAAGAATCAGAGGAATGCGGAGAAACATTATCAAATAAAATTCATTCACGAGTATTAATTGAAACTGTTAAAGGTAAAAATGGGAAAATAATCGCGAGCGCGGATGAATATATTACAAAAGAAATCGCGAAAAAAATTGAAGATGCTGTTGAGCAAGTTAAGGTGAGGTCACCATTTATGTGTAAAACATTATTTGGAATTTGCGCAAAGTGTTATGGATTTGATTTGGCTTACAACAAGCCAGTTGAAATAGGAACTCCTGTTGGGATTATGGCGGCTCAGTCAATTGGTGAACCAGCAACGCAGTTGACTATGAGAACCTTCCATTTTGGAGGAGTTACGGGTGCTGCTGACATTACGCAGGGTGTTCCAAGAGCAGAAGAGCTTTTAGAGGTCAGAAATCCAAAAAATGAAAGTGTTTTAGCGCCATTTTCTGGCACTGTTAAAAAAGTTGAACAGTCTTCAAGGCATCATAAAATTTTGATTCAAGGCGCGAAGGGAAGAAGAGAATCTTTAACAATTCCGCGCTCGTTTGTGCTTTTGGTTAAAGAAGGAGATAAAATTTTGAAAGGACAACAGTTGAACGAAGGATATAAAGACCCTAAAAAGATTTATTTGTATGAAGGAAAAATGCCCGCGTTTAAATACATATTGTCTGAAATGAAAAAGGTTTATAACTTTCAAGGGGCTGAAGTCCATGATAAACATCTTGAAATAATTATTAAAAAAATATTTTCACGAGTAAAAATTAAAGAAATTGGCGATTCGGATTTTGTTCCTGATGAAATTGTTGAAAAAGATATTTTTTTGCAGACAAATAAAGATTTGAAATCTCAAAAGAAAAAACCTGCAAAGGGTCTTTTGATGATTTTGGGAATTACGAGAACATCGCTTTCAACAAATAGTTTCTTGTCAGCCGCGTCATTTCAAGAAACATCAAGAGTTTTAGTGAAGGCATCTTTGGAGTGCAGGGAAGACCCTCTTGTTGGATTAAAAGAAAATGTAATTCTTGGCAGAAAGCCTTTGATAGGGTCTGTTTTAAGAGAAAGACTATTTCCGGAATCAGAAGAAGTTAAGGCAAGGGAATTGAGAATCTAGGGGGGGAGAGGGCTCTTGAGGGAGGGCTTAAAAGTTTAAGTGTATAAATTGAGCGGGCTTGCCTCGTTTAAATTGTATGGCAATTTGAGCGGGTAAGGAGAATTGAACTCCTATCTCGACCTTGGCAAGGTCGCATAATGCCGTTATACCATACCCGCCTTCGTTAATTGAAGCGAACTACGGCGCTACTCGCTCGTTTTGCGTCAATTTTATGCGCGGCTGATCGGATTTGAACCGACGATCTCCACAGTGACAGTGTGGCACTTTAAACCAGACTAAGCTACAGCCGCATATTTTAATTATACAAAATATATGATATTTCGCAATATATATTATTAATTAAAACTATATCCACGCTGGTTGACATATATATTTTTTTGACATGTATGATATAATAAATTTAACATATTAACTCCCAACTCCTCTAATAACTTTTAGGGGGCGGCGTGAGCCGCCCCCCCCTTTTTTTTGTTAAAATTTTACGTGAGTTTTTGAAAATTCATTTAAAATTGAATAATGCTTCTAAAAATTGAAAATTTAATTATATCAAAAATTAGTTTATAATTTGTTATTATGGAAACAATATTATCAACAGAAATCAATCAAAAGCTAAAAAAAGCCTCCGCTGTCTTGGGATTAAAAAAAGAAGATATTTTGAAAAACGCTGTAGCTTTTTATCTTAATAATATTTCATCGTATCTCGGCTTAAGGGAGGAATTGGATGCATGGGATAAATTAAGTGACGAAGCCCTCGTCCATTTTGAAAAAAAATATGAAAAGAGGAGAAATCTGGCTAGTTGAACTTTTTGAATCTAAGGGGCATGAACAGTCCGGCTTGAGACCCGCTGTTATTGTTAGTGATACTGCATTAAATATTGTAATAGTTATCCCGCTAACTTCAAATTTGCAAGCATTAAGATTTCCATATGTTATTCAGGTAGAACCATCAAACAAAAATGGATTGGACTCCGTTTCAGCTGTTTTAATTTTTCAATTAAGGGCAATTGATAAGAGTAGATTAAAAAGAAAAATTGGCAGTCTTGAGATGAATAAATTTAAAGAAATTCAGAAAATCATCAAAAATTTACTTTTTGGCAATTAATTTTTTAATGTATAATTTTTGAGATGCTACTTCAAATTAAAAATCTTCATTCAGGATACGGAAAGTTTAATGTTTTGCAGGGGTTTGATTGCGAAGTGAACAACGGCGAGATTGTTGTTTTGATTGGTCCAAATGGAGCAGGGAAGAGTACGGTTTTAAAAAGCATTTTTGGAATTACAGAAATTCATAAAGGAGATATTATTTTTAAGGACGAAAATTTAAGAAAAGTTGCAAAGCATGATTTAATACGATTGGGAATAAATTATGTTCCACAGGGAAGAATTGTTTTTCCAAATATCACAACAAAGGAAAATCTTTTGATGGGCGGATTGATTCTGGATAATGATTTATTAAAAGAACGGCTGGAGAGAATATTAGAAGAATTTTCAACGCTAAAAAATAAATTAAATATTTTGGCAGGTTCACTTTCTGGTGGAGAGCAACAGATATTGGCGTTAGCGCGCGGTTTAATATCTGACCCAGAATTGTTGTTATTAGACGAGCCATCATTAGGG
>JBBTQG010000034.1:0-4175 GCA_038065795.1 Patescibacteria group bacterium
AATGTGTAAATTATTTTTTGTGAACGATTTCCATATGGAGCTCTTGCGTTATCTCCTAAATATATGTATTCATAATTTGGCAATCTTTTTTGGATGCTTTTTAGAATATTTATACCGCCAAATCCAGAATCAAATATTCCAATTGCACCTTTATTGAGAAACTTTTTAGTTTTTTCAGCGCCAAAAACGACAAGTCGTTTTTGGCGGTTAATTTTTTTCATCAAGCAAAATTTTAACAGCATAATGCTGAAAAAATATACAGCATTTTTTCGGTATCGTGGTATAATTTAATCAGCAAGGGTTATCATAATAATAAGTCTTCACAGACGAAATGAAAGGAGGTGATATATGAGTCAATGGGCTATCTGCCCAAAGTGTGGCGGAGAGATGAAGGGACGAGGAAAAAGGCACAAGTGCACCCTTCCCGTCGTGTTCCCGGAGGTTGAAGAGATGAATGAGCCGAGGCATGGCGCTTCTTGTCGTGAATATCTTGGCAAGAGCAGGAGGCAGCATACCTCCTCGTAGCGTCGCAACATCAGATGGATTCCGCCGCGATTGAGAAAAGGGTCAAGCAACACAACTGGGCGCTGCTTAACCCTTTATTTTATTGGTTAATAGGCATAATTTTGTAGTTTTTGAACGCAAGAGTTAAAAATCATTTTTACTTGACTTTTTTATAAATAAGCCTTAAAATAAGATTATCAAAAGGGGTCAAAAAGCTAAATGTATTTTTGCTACTCCCAATTTTGGTTTAATTATTAAGTCGTAGTAAATTATTATTGCCTAAAAATTAAAATATGACATTTCATTTTTTAGCAAATAGGCACAAATTATAAAAAAATGGCGGAAAAATTTTTAAGAGCAAAGCCTCATATAAATGTCGGAACAATTGGTCATATTGACCATGGAAAAACAACTTTAACTGCTGCCATTCAACATATCTTAAAACTCAAAGGTCTGATTGGGAAAGCCGAAGGAGTTGATGAAATTGACAGCGCTCCTGAAGAAAAAGCAAGAGGCATTACTATTAATATTCACCACTCAGAATACGAAACTGAGAAAAGACATTACGCGCACATTGACGCGCCGGGGCATGCTGATTATATTAAGAATATGATTATTGGAGCCGCCCAAATGGACGGAGCTGTTTTAGTTGTTGCGGCTAATGATGGCGTTATGGCTCAAACAAAAGAGCACATTCTTTTAGCAAAGCAAGTAAATGTTCCTTCGGTAATTGTATTTATTAATAAAGTTGATATGGTTCCTGACAAAGAATTGATTGAATTAGTTGAAGAAGATATAAGGGCAGAATTAAAAAAGCAAGGTTATCCCGGAGATGAGATTGCTGTAATCAAGGGTTCAGCGTTAAAAGCATTGGATGTAAAATCAATTGATGACGAGTGGGCAAAACCAATTTTAGAATTATTGGAAGCATTAGATAATAATATTGCCGAACCAGTAAGAGATACAGACAAACCATTTTTGATGCCTGTTGAAGATGTTTTCTCTATTGAAGGACGAGGAACAGTTGTAACTGGAAGAGTTGAAAGAGGTGTTGCAAGGGTTAATGAAGAAATTGAAATTGTAGGATTAAAAGAAAAACCAGTAAAAACAATAGTAACAGGGGTGCAAATGTTCCACAAGGATTTGGACGAAGCATTGCCGGGAGATAATGTTGGCATTCTTTTAAGAGGAACAAAGAAAGAAGATGTTGAAAGAGGACAGGTTTTAGCTAAGCCCGGAAGTATTACTCCGCACACTGATTTTGACGCCGAAGTTTATGTTTTAACCCCGGAAGAAGGTGGAAGACATACACCATTTCACACAGGTTATAAACCGCAGTTTTATGTAAGAACAACCGATGTAACAGGAGATGTTGCGTTGCCAGAAGGAATTGAAGCGGTTATGCCGGGAGATAACGCAACTTTCAAAGTTAAATTAATTTATCCTATTGCGCTAGAAGAAGGTTCAAGATTTGCCATTAGAGAGGGAGGAAGAACAGTAGGCGCTGGGGTTGTTACAAAAGTTACAAAATAAAATAGTTTAACCTAACCACAGAATTAGTTTTTATGTGATGGCGCAGACGAAAGTACAAAGCAAATTAAGAATTAGATTGAAATCATATGACCATAGACTTGTTGATAAATATACAAAGCAGTTGATTGATTTGTTGGTTAAAGAAGGTGTTTTGATTAAGGGACCTATTCCTTTACCAACAGAGTACAAAAGATACACTGTTAATAAATCTCCATTTATATACAAAGACTCCAGGGAACAGTTTGAGATTAGAATTCATAAAAGACTTATTGATGTATTAAATCCAAGTCAAAGGGTAATTGAAATTTTTTCATCCTTGGATTTACCTTCAGGAGTTGAAGTGGAGATAAAAACGTTGTAAAAAATAAATTTAGATTATAGAATTTAAATTTTAAAATCTATTTAATTATGTATAAATTTATATTAGGTAAAAAAATAGGTATGGGTCAAATTTATAAAGATAATAAAGTCGTCCCGGTTACTGTTATTGAAGCTGGTCCTTGCGTTGTTACAAATATAAAAAATTCCGAAAAAGAAAAATATTCTTCGGTTCAGCTTGGATTTGGCGAAAAAAAGAAAATTAAAAAACCAATTTTTGGACAAGTTAGAAAGCTTGGAAACTTTAGAGTTGTTAAGGAATTCAGGTTGCCAGAAGATGTTAATTATTTAAATGTTGGTTCTCCAATAAGAGCTGATATTTTTAATGAAGGAGATATGGTGAATGTTTCTGGAATTAATAAAGGAAAAGGTTTTCAAGGCGTTATTAAAAGACATGGCTTTAAGACTTTGCCAAGAACACATGGTCATCCTCATCAAAGACAGCCGGGTTCAATTGGATGTATGACTCCGCAAAGAGTTGTTAAGGGAAGAAGAATGGCTGGAAGAATGGGAGCTGAAAGAGTTATGGTAAAAAATCTTAGCATAGCGGATGTTGATTTACAAAATAATCTTATTGCTATTGTAGGTGGAATTCCGGGCAGAAAAGGGACAATATTAGAAATAAGAGAGGCTGGATTAACAAGGCTTGGCAGTGTTCGAAAATTTCCAAAAAGTAAGAAATAATGAATTATGAATTTACCAGTTTATAACCAAAACGGAGAAAAGGTTAGCGAGATAGAAATTCCTGCAATTTTGGAAAGCTTAAAAAGGAACGATGCTTTAATTCATCTTGTTATGAGATGGCAGAGTTTGAATTCATTTCATCCTTGGGCTCATACAAAAACCGTCGGAGAAGTAAGAGGCGGAGGAAGAAAACCTTGGAGGCAAAAAGGAACTGGTCGCGCAAGACATGGAACAATAAGGTCGCCATTATGGAGAGGAGGCGGTGTTACATTTGGTCCAAGAAATGAACAAAATAGACAGATAAAAGTAAATATTAAACAAAAAAGAAAAGCTATTTTAACTGTTGTGGCTGAAAAAATTAGGGGCAATTCTATAAAAGTTTTGGAAAATCTTAAGCCCGAAACATTAAAAACTAAAAATGTCGAGGGAATTTTAAAGAATTTTTTACAACCCAGAAAAAGAAAAAAATACGAAACAGCCTTAGTGGTTATATCATCAAATGATACAGAATTAATTAAAGTTATTAGAAATTTACCATATGCTGACGCAATAGAAGCGAGAAATTTAAATATTTTGTCATTATTAAATCATAAATATTTATTTGTGGAGCCAAAAGGTTTGGAAATTATAATTAATACTTTTAATAAAAAATAATGGGAATTTTTGATTTTTTGAAGAGAAAAAAGGGCGAGAAAAAAGAAAAAAAACAAGAGATTAAAAAAGTTCAGAAAATTGATGAAGGCGAGAAAGAAAAAGAAATTAAAGCAACCGTTCAAATTGTTGGCAAAACAACTTACGATTGGAAAAAAGATATAATTTGGGAACCGATTTTAACCGAAAAAGGACAGAATCTTGCGCAAACAAACACGGTTGTGTTTAAGGTCAATCCGAGAGCTAATAGCACAGAAATTAAAAAAGCCGTTGAACAAATTTTTAATGTAAAAGTTGAAGATGTAAGAACTGGAAATTTTATAAAAAGATTGAGAGGAAAATTAAAAATAAAATCTTTACGACCAAAATTTAAAAAAGCATATGTAAAATTAGCAAAAGGTTCTAAAATTCAAATTTTTGAATAA
>JBBTQG010000035.1:0-2519 GCA_038065795.1 Patescibacteria group bacterium
TGAATTTTTTAACTTTTTTGTCATTTTTAGCGTGAATTTATTCACCTTAGTATATATTTAAATTTTATCAAATATTTTCTTAATATCAAAGCGAGGCTTCTCTGGGAGTATCAACGCGAGGTTTGCGCGCTCAGGAGTAAAATATTGATTTGCGAGATTTAAAATTTCTTCACTTTTTACGCTTTTTATCTTTTTTACAATTTCTTTTGGAGAAAGCATTTGTTTCTCAATAACACAAGAAAAACCCCAAAAAAATGCGAGGGAATCCGATGTTTCGGAGCTCATTAGTAAATAATTTTCAAGAACTGCTTGCGATTTTTCCAATTCGTCTTTTCCGACTTTTTCTGTTTTTAATTTTTTAATTTCTCTTGTTATTAAATTTAAAACTTTTTCAAGTCTTGGCAAATCCGAGCCAGTTTGAATTTGCAGATATCCACGGTCGGTAAAAAGATTTAACCCGACATTCAAATAATAAGTAACGCCCAACTCATCTCTTAAAAGTTTAAACATTCTTGAACTAAATCCATAGCCCAAAACACTTGTCAAAACTCCAAATGGAAATCTCGTATTTTTTAATTTTTCAATTCCATCAGCCTGAAACGCCAAAACCAAATGCCCCTGCTTGACATCTTTTTTTAAGATAGCATAATTGAAATCTTTAACTTTTGTTTTAGCTGGAATCTTTTTGACAACTGCTGACCTTGTAAATTTTGAAAAATTCTTTTCAATGCTTGTAATGGCTTTTTTACTACTAAAATTTCCAGCTATAACAATTGTTGTATTTTTTGATGAATAATGATTATTATAAAAATTTAATATCTTAGCTTTTGATAAAGATTTTATTGTTTCTCTTGTTCCCAAAATATCTCTTCCAGCAGGTTGATTGCCGTATAAAGTTTCCTGTATAAGATGATGAACAAATTTTGTCGGGGTGTCTTGATAATATTTTATTTCCTCTAAAACAACTTTTCTTTCTTTTTCAATTTCTTCTTCTGGAAATAGCGGACTTATAACAATATCAGAAATAATTTCAATTGCTTTTGTTAGATATTCTGGAAAAGTTTTTATGTAATAACCGGTATATTCGTAAGAAGTGAATGCGTTATAATCCGCGCCGATTTTATCAAGTTCAATCGCAAGCTTACTTGGAGTTGGAAAATTTTTTGAACCCTTAAAAACAAGGTGTTCTATAAAATGCGAGACCCCGTTAGTTTGCGTATTTTCATAATCAGCTCCATTTTTCACTAACGCCAAAACAGTCACCGTCGTTAACTGCTCAGACGAATACAAAATCACTTTCAGCCCAGACGGTAATTTTATAATTTTCGGAGTTTTCATAATATTGACAATTTAATATATATCTATTTTACCACATATTGCCAATATAATCAAATACTGAGATTGCGTTATTTTTTCTTTTTATTAGGACTTACAGCTATATTGACAGCTCTTTTTTTACCCTTTAAAACCCCTTTTTTTATAAGTAGATTCCAAGCTGTGTCGCTTAATTTTGCTCCGTGTGAAATATAGAAATTAATTTTTTCAGAATTAAAATCACCTTTTTTTAATCTTGGATTCCACCAGCCCAAATTAGCAATAGCTTTTCCATCTAACTTATTTTGCTTTTCTTGTAAAACCAATCTAAAAATTTTCTGATGCTTTTTTCCAACAGATTGTAATCGTAATATTAACATTGCTTTTCGTCTTTATTCCACAAATTCTATTGTGCTTAATTCAGCCGAATCCTTTATTCTTTTTAACGGCAATTTTGTAATTCTTGTAAACCCGCCTTTTCTATCTTTATATTTTGCCGCAAATTCATAATAAAGCTTAAACGCGGATTTTTTTGGCAATCTTGCTAATAAAATCCTCAACGATGAAACATTTTGTTTTTTTGCCAAAGTAATTAATTTTTCAACAGACCCTCTTATATATTTCGCTTTTGGCGTTGTTGTTTTAATTTTTCCATGAATAATTAAAGAATTCATCATATTTCTTGTCAATGATTTTGTATTATTCTTTCTGCTAAATGTTTTTGACTTCTTTAAATGTTTCATCTTTCAACTCTTATACCCTTGCAACAGATTCGTCTATAATTTGAAAATGTTTAATTAAAATTTCTGTTGCTTGTTTTAGCGCTTCTTCTGGTTTCATAGTTCCATCAGTTTCAATTGATAATCTCAATAAATTAAAATCGGTTCTGTCTTGGACTCTCATATCTTCAACTTCAAACGATATATTTTTTACTGGCGAAAACATTGCGTCTAAAACAATGCTTCCCGGCTCAACTCTATCTTTTTCTCTCATTTCAGCAGGAATATACCCGATTCCTCTTTCGGCAATTAAATTAATTTTTAATTTTGCCTTATCTTCTGTAATTGTAGCGATGAGTTGTTCGGGATTTGCGATAACTAAACCACCTGGACCCTTTATATCTTTTGCGCGTATTTCACCTTTCCCTGTTTTTTCAATTGTTAAATCAACGGAATCTTCTCCGGGAAAATCTAACCTTACTTGTT
>JBBTQG010000036.1:0-1980 GCA_038065795.1 Patescibacteria group bacterium
TATCAAGTGTGTCTTCTAAAATTCCGGGTAAAGTTGAAAATTCATGAAGCCCTGTATCAAAATGAGCTTTTGTAATAGCGCAACCTCCAACAGATGAAAGTAAAACTCTTCTAAGCGCGTTGCCTATTGTGATTCCATATCCAGGATAAAGAGACGGAATTTCAAAAACAGCTGAATTCTCTCCAGACGACACTAATTTTGGCGTTGTTGGTAACGAAACTTCTTTAAACATTTGACTTAATCTTTTAATTAATGACGACTGTAAAAATCAATAACTAAATTAAAATTAATTGGCAAATTTAATTCTTCTGTTTCTGGAAATCTTATAACCTCGCTTTTTAATGTTTTTGGATCCATTTTCAACCATGCGGGAGGAGTATATCTTTCCAGCCTCACTATTACATCTTTAAATATTTGCATATTTTTGCTTTGTTCTCTTATTTCAATAACATCTTTTGGCTTAACAACATATGAATGACTTTTTACTTTTTTGCCATTCACTAAAAAGTGTCCATGCGCAATTGATTGTCTCGCGCCAGTTTTTGACGAAGTATAACCCATCAACCACACAACATTACTAAACTTGCGCTCTAAAAGTTTAGCGAGCGCGCTTGGAGCTGGCTCTTTTGATTTTAAGGCTTTTCTCGCCAAACTCGCCAATTGTTTTTCTTTCAAAATATACGAATATCTTAATTTCTGTTTTTCCAGAAGTTCTTTTCCGTATTGAGACATAACTTTTCTTCTTTTACTTTTTGTATGCATTCCCGGTTTAGTTCTTCTTCTATCCAAAGCGCACTTACCCGAAGCGCATCTTTCATTCAATAGCATCTTTTGTCCTACTTTTCTACAAACTTTACATTTTTTTTCAATAATCATCTTTTAAGCTTAAACTCTCCTCGCTTTTTTAAGCGTTGGTCCTCCAAATGGAATTGGGGTTCTGTCCTCCATCGACACAATATTAACATTTGCGTTAAACAAAGCTCTTATTGATGGTTCCCTTCCTGGTCCAATTCCTTTTACAATTAATCTCACTTCTTTAATATCAAAACCTTTTAACTTATAAACTAAAAATTCCATTGCTTTTGCTCCAGCATATGGAGTTCCCTTTTTTGTATTTTTAAATCCAGAAGCGCCAGCAGATGTTTGAAAAAATACATTTCCTAAATTATCCGTAAAAGAAATAATTGTATTATTCTGCGCGGCATAAATATAAATCTTTGCTGAATTTACAGAAATTTTTTTCTTTACAGCTTTTACTTGGGCATCAGTTTGTTCGGTTGGTTCTGTTGGCAAAACAGCCTTAGTTTCTTTTACAACTTTAACAGCGCCAACTTTTTCTTTACCCTCAATTACCGCTGTTTTTGTTTTTCCCATTTGATTTTTCTTCCCCGAAAATAACGCCAAAAATAATAAATCATTCTCGGCGTTATTTTCGGGATTATTTTTTCGTTAATTTCTTTTTACCAGAACCTGCTGTCTTTTTCTTTCCTTTCTTTGTTCTCGCGTTTGTTTTTGTCCTTTGACCCCTAGCAGGTAATTTGTTTTTATGCCTTGAACCTCTATAACAACCAATTTCAATAAGTCTTTTAATGTTTGATTGAATTTTTCTGCGAAGGTCTCCTTCAACTTCATATCTTCCTTCCAAATATTTTTCTATTCTACTCGCTTCTTCTTGTGTTAATTCATCGGCTTTTTTTGTTGGTTCAAGATTTATTTCTTTACAAATCTTTTTTGCTAATGAAAAACCAACTCCATATATATATGGAAGCGCGTACACTAATTGTTTGTTTGGTAAACTTACACCTGCAATTCTGGCCATTTTTATAAATTTCCAATTTCCAATTTATAAATACATTTTGAAAATTGAAAATTAAACATTGGAAATTTTTATGTTATCCCTGTCTTTGTTTGTGTTTGGGATTTTTTCTGCAAATTATAAAAACTCGACCCTCTCTCTTTATCACCTTACAATTAGTGCAC
>JBBTQG010000037.1:0-9306 GCA_038065795.1 Patescibacteria group bacterium
ATTGAGAAAATTAAAAGATACCTTGTCGCACCCGACGGGTGCGAATTCAGGGGGTAAAATTAAGACGCATGTCGTTATCAATGATTCTTTAATTTTTTATTATGAATTAAAGAGCATATAAATTATGAAAAAAAGTCAAAAATTTATACTTTTTGTAGTCGTTTTAACAATTTTTGCAATGAGTGTGCCTATTACCACAAAGGCGGCGGCGCCTCAATTAGAACAATTGATTTAATTATTAAAAGGCTTGAATCTAACCGATGCGCAAATTAATGCGATATTGAATATAGTTAATCGACCTAAGCCTAATCCTAATCCATCATCCCCAGTTTCACTGATGGTCACAAAATCAACAAGTAGTCCGAGCGGTATAATTTCGACGGGCGCTCAAAATGTAGAACTTGCGCGATTTAATCTAAAAGCCAATAATGACAAAATTGAAATTAGAAAACTTGGTGTCCATGCTATGTATTATGGGAGCCCATTAGTAGGAACATTGATTATAGCAGACGCTGAAACTAGTGAACAATATTTAAACATTTCAACTAATACTGCTGGATTACAAACAAAATATACGCCAAATGCTGGAACACTTCTTGCTAACCAAAGAGATTTATCATCTTACATTACAATTGAAAAAGGTCAAACAAAGACTATAAAAATTATTGGAAGTGTTGGAGCAGCAATAAATTCTAACTACATAATTTATATTGGTCAAGCATATGCGAAGAGATATTCTACAAACAGTTTTGTAACATTGGCAAATTCAGCATATGCAGGTAATCGATTAACAGTTAAATCTTCTGCATTAACAGTAGTAAAGAATTCTTCATTTGCAAATATAAGTTATGCTCCGGGTTCAAGCGGTGTAAAAATTGCAGAATTCGTTTTGCAAGCGTCAAATGCCGATGACATTAATGTAAATACAATTCACCATATCTGCCTCCAACTGTTGCTTCCTCAACCCAACGCGATACCCAACGTAAATCTGATATATCCAAATTATCTTCTTCCATTAATGTTTTCTTTGTTAAAAACGGAGCATATCCATTAACCGATGGATGGATAAGTCCTGTTGATATATCTGAAACAACGAATGAATCTCTCGCAGAAATCCTTCTTATGCCGGGAGTAGTTTTAATTGATAAAATTCCATGCGACCCGTTAATCAACAACATAGACGGCAAATGCAATAACGGAGGGAGTGGAAGCTATATGTATTATAGGGACGACTATTGCGGAGGCAGCAAAGGGACTTACAGTTTGTACGCCAAACTGGAAAACTCGACAATCGCAGATATGGCGTCAATGAATGATACATCTGTAAAGTGCAACAACACAGCGAAATTATATGGAATGAATACCAGAGTAGGTAATTGGTCGCCTTCGTCGTTTCAAAATATCCCTAAATTATCAATACTAGATAAAACAGTTGAAAAAATATCCGAATATTATTACAAGATAAAGTCAAATTGGCAGGGTTATGATAAAGAAAACACAGCCAATCTTCTTTATAGATATAAAATCAACGATGGTAAATGGAGTAATTGGTCTAAGAATATTCAGAAAAATGGTTTAATAAAATCCAAAATATTTGAACCGTATATTACAGTGCAGGTAAAAAATACTAACGGAGATATTAGTGAGGAAACAAGGTAGGGTTATAAATCCCAAATATTTTTGAGTAATGTTTTTGCCGTAATTTCTGAAAATTCTTGCGGGTTATTTGATTTTATGTTTTTGTTTATATATAAAATTGGAACAGCGCCGAATTCGTGTCGTCCAGTTTTGCAATCCGTAATGTGGTCGCCAGTTATTATGTAAGTAAAGTTTTCTATTCCAATTTCAGAAACAAGATTTCCAAAATATCTGTCAAAAGTTTCAATTACATTTTTTTTCTTTTCGCAGTTTTTATCGTGACCGGCTTCGTCAGCTCCTTTTAAATGAACATAAATTAAATTATATTGTTGATAATTTTGCTTAATGGCGTTGAAAATAAAATCTAATTGTTTTATTGGTTCAATCTCGGGAATGGTTAATGTTTCAAACCCCGCTAATTTACAAGTTCCTTTAATTACTCCATTTTCAGCAATAACTAACGCAGGAATATGCGCGCCACTTGTCTCGCGCCAAAGCGGATTCAATGGCATACCGATTAATTCGGGTAATTGATTTCCAGCTTCGCGAGTCAAAAGATAGTTAGCCGATAAAATATTTTTTTCTATCCTTTGTTGGTTTGCTGGATGATTTTTTAATACTTCAAAGCTTGCGTCTAAAAATTTTTGAACAAAAACGAATGTTTTTTTAGATAACTCATCTTTTGCTAATGGTTTGATTTTTAAAATTTTTTTGCCAAGTTTTAACGGGTCGCTGTTTGAAATTTTATCTGACAATTCAGCTTTGAATATTATTACTCCGCGATGACCGTAAGTTCGTTGTATTGTAAAAGGAATTTCAAGTTCAATTTTTTGTAAATCATTTATTATTTCATCTAATCCAAAAATATTTCTGCCAGCTCGCCTGTCAATAACCCTCATTTTTTCGTTTATTGTTCCAAAATCAAATCTGAGCGCCAACCAGCCATTTTTATATTCAATATCGCTACCAATAGCTTCAATGGGTCCTCTTTTTGCGTAGATATTTTTTACATCATATCCTAAAATTCCTAAATTAGCCAATTGGCTCACACTTGCGTGAGCTGTTTTTGGCCATTCATTTTTTTTTAATGGAAAAAATTTTCCAAGAAAAGAATATGGAAGCAGTTGAGCTATATTTGGTTTTTTTGCCAACCTTAACGGGGTATTTTTGTATGGCTTATCAGCTAATCCGTCTATTAAAAAAAAGATTTTTTTGTTCATTTAATTATTCTCGTTTAAAAATTTTATTATTCCATCAGCAATTCCTTTCGCAACCTTGTCTTGCCCTATCGTTATTGTTATTAAATCATTTATGTTTCTCAAATTGCCAATTTCCAAAATTACAGCAGGCGTTGTCGGATTAATTGCTCTTTTGAATCTAGACCAATTGAATGAATAATATTTGGTCATATTAAGACTTTTATAATCAATGAATTTCATCCCAGTTGATTTTGTATATTCAGAAATTATCGCATTTTTTAAATAATCTCCTTTTTCTGAATAATCTTTATATGGAGCGCTGATTAAAAAACCAGAAACATTTTTTTCGTCAATGTTTGAATGAATCGCCACAAAAACATCTGAATAATAATCTTGTGAAAGCAAAGCGCTCACTATTTCAACATTATTATATCCGTTGTTTTTTAAATTTTCTTTTACTTTTTCCGCGACAGATTTATTAATTTCAACTTCTTTTACTCGGTTAATTTTTGCTCCGCCATTTTTTCCTAAATTAATTAGTTCTAACGGAAGTTCTTCTTCCAAAAGATGTCCGATTTGAATTGAAATTTTTGCTTTATTTTTAGGCGTGTTAGCTCTATTTATTTTTATATTAGAAAGCAACTGGTCATAATCAGGAAATTTGCGATATAACGCTTGTCTCGAAAATTCAGCATATGGCTGAAGATAAAGCTCATTTAAAATTTTTTGCATAGATTGAGAGTCAATAACCCCCATATTATTGGCTCTTAATAATGCAATAATTAATAAAATTAAAGTTGAAGTAGAATTCATTGGGATTATATATACATTATAATATAATAAATAGTATAATAATAAGGCGGAGCATAAATGTTTAAGATTAAAGCTCTTGTGGTGAAATGCCTGCCCGCCATAGCCAACCAAAGTTTGTATAAGTTGATTACGATTTTTAATAAAATATAATTTGTTTGTTTGCTTATAATTTACAAGCTTTGGCAGGCGGGGAATCACGACGGTTTTCGGAACCGCGCCCGTAGCTCAATCGGAAGAGCGCTTGTCTTCGGAACAAGAGGTTGGGAGTTCGATTCTTCCCGGGCGCAATCCACATTGCTAATTTAAAAATTGTAGGGAATTTTCAGTATTTGGATTATAATAATTTTATCTAAATAAAGTTTTGTTTAATACAAATTAAATAAGCATGTTTAAAAGAATGAGAAGAAAAAAATTTGAAAACGAATCGGAAAAAATTGATGTAGATGAAATTCAAAATATAGATATAGTGGAAGAAAAAATAGACGAGCCAATAGAAGATGTATTAGTGGAAGAAGAATCGGAATCAGAAAAAATAATAAAAACTCAAGAAGAATCACAAAACGACTTTTCGTGGTTGAAGTTTTCAAAAAAGATTTTGTTCGCGCTTGTTTTTCTTTTACCTATTTTCGTTTTGCCTTTAACTTTATACCCAATTAGTTTTAATCAGCAATCGCTTGTTATTATTTTGACATTAATAATTTTAGGAGGATTAGCGCTACATACTATTACAAAAGCAGAGCTTACATTTTCTGGAATTTTTAAATCAAGGAGTGTTATAAAATTGGCAGTATGGTTTTTACTTTTAATATTTATAGTCGCGCTCGTAAATTCATTAATACTTTCTCGAGCTTTTAATTTTTCTTTTTGGGGATTAAGTGGTGGAGAAATGGATACATTTGTCGCTTGGATGTCTGGAATTGTTTTATTTTTAATCACAAGCATTATTCTTAATTCGAAAGAAGACTATAAAAAATTATTAAGGTTAATAATTTGGTCAACGCTCGGGGCATTTCTAATTTTTATTTTAGTAAATGCATTTTATTCAATTTTTAAAAAGCCACCTTTTGGTTTTTTCTTTAACGGGTTTAATACAGTTGGCACAATCGGAATTTTTTCTGCGTTTTTGGGATTAGGATTTCTTACTATATTAATGTTTTTGAGATTCGGAATTATTGATAATAAAAAGATTAGAAAGATTTTGTCTATTGGATTAGTATTAATTTTTGCCACATTATTACTCATTTCACATCGTCCAACATTTTTAGCGTTAATATTTTCTTTGGCGTTATTTTTGATTTTGTATATTTATAAAAATAATTTAATTCAAGTTTCAAAATTAAACTCTATAATTTTTTTTATTTTTGTGCTTTTGATTTTGAATTTTGTCAGATTGCCAATCCCATCATTGTTTAATTTACCGATGGAAATATCGTTGTCGCATATTGCATCTTCAAAAATAGCGTTGAGTTCACTAACTGAATCAGTTAAGAATTTTGTTTTTGGTTCAGGTCCAAATACATATGGATTTCAATATCTAAAATTTAAACCTTCTGATATAAATTCATCATTATTTTGGAATTTTGATTTTTCTAGCGGAGCTTCATTGTGGGCTACGCTATTGCCAACACTTGGAATGATTGGAACTCTTGCTTTGTTTTTATTATTTTTGACTATTTTTATAAAAGGATTAAGGACATTTAAATTGGTCGCTGAAAGTGATGAGGACGATGAGAGTAAGTGTATTTCAATATCCATTATAGTTGTATTTTTTTATATGTTTGTTTTAAGCTTGTTTGCTCCGTTTAATCTTGTCTTATTAATACTTTTTTTTATTATTTCAGCGGTTTTGGTTAGTAATTCATCATTAGTTGAAAATAATTTTGTTAATTTTCGATTTTCAGAAGCAAATGTAAAAAATATTTTAGTGTCTTTTGTTTTTATATCTATTCTTATTGGTTCTTTTGTTGCGTTTATTTTTTCTGTTAAAAGATATGTCGCGCATGTAATTTTTGGAAATGCAATTTATTCTTATAATACCGGCGACAATATAGATTATTCTATTTCAAAAATTGGTTTAGCCACAAGACTTTATGTAAATGAAGATTTTGCCAGAAATTTAGCCGCTTTATGGTTTGAAAAACTTAAATCGCTTGTTGGTTCAGCGCAAGGCGCAAATCTTGACACATTAAAACCGCAAATGCAAGGAACTTTTGATAATGCGGTTAATTCAATGCAAGTTGCGATATTATTAAACCCATTAAATTATTTATATTGGACAGAGCTTGGAAATATTTATGAAAGAGTAATTATGATTGCTCCAGAAGCCGATAAGTTAGCTTTTCAAAGTTATACAAGAGCGCAACAACTAAATCCAAAAAATCCATTTTTATATTTGAATCTCGCAAGAATTGAAGTTATAAAAGCTGAAAATGGACTTGAAAATAAAAATTCAGCATATAAGGCGGCGGAAAAATATGTTCAAACAGCAATAAGCATAAAAGAGGATTATACAGAAGCATATGTTGCGTTATCTGAAATTTATGAAAAATCAGGACAAACAAGCGCGGCAATCGCAGGTCTTAAAAATAGGATTAAATCAGAACCAAAAAATATAGGATTATTATTCAGGCTTGGATATTTGCAATATCAGTATGGAGATTTAGTTGGAGCAAAAGGTTCATTCCTGGCTATTATTGCAATAAATCCGAATTATTCTAATGCAAAATATTATCTTGGATTGATTTATGACAGATATGATGAAATAAATAAGTCAATTCAGGAGTTTGAAGAAATTTTAAAATTAAACCCGGGCAATCAAGATATAATAAGAATTCTCAATAATCTAAAATCAGGCAGGAAGGCATTATAAAAAGAGGCTTAAAATCGGTGGTTTTTACCTATTGACAAATAAAAATTTATGCCGTGTAATTAATAACAGAACTTACAAGGTTCTAGCTATCTATCTCGGGAACCAAGGGTTTTTTGGGTGTCGACGTATTGAATGACGGAAGCAAAAACCGTCAACATGCGACCGAAGGAAAACCCAGAGGGAAGACGAGCTCTGGATAGCGAAAGGCTGGCTACAGCGGAGTTGACTTGTACTCCGACGACAGCCTTATTCTATTTACATAAAAAAATAATTTATAAAACCAATCTCAATAAATTAACAGAATACCCATTTAAAAATTCTTTTGATGTAATTCTTCGTTTGTCTTGAAGTTGTAATTCTTTGATTTTGATATTCAATTAGTTTATAATAAATCTATTATGGCAATAGTAAAAGAAGCAACAATAATAACATCTAAACAATTATGTAAAATACAACGAGTTTTACCGCAAAGCTGGTATAAGGCGGCGGGTTTATTGAAATATAAAAAAATCAATCCCGTTGCGGAGCAAAGAAAAATTAGACAAGAATGGGAGAACAGGCTGAAGAAATTAGAAAAACAGCATAAACTATATCAGCAAAAACATAAATAAATGCTCGTTGACACAAATATTTTAATATTATATCTTAATGGCGATGAAGCAATTGCCCAAACTCTTTCTGAATGGAAATTAAGCGGTAAGATTTTTTATATTTCTTCTATAAGTCGCGCAGAAGTTTTATCTGGATTTAATTTAACAGATGCAGAAATTTCAAACGCTGCTATTTGGCTTGAAGAAAATTTTATAAGTATTTCATTTGACGATAAAATTGCTGATATTGCAGGACAAATTAGAAGAGGTTATAAATTAAAGCTTCCAGACGCAGGCATTGCCGCCACCTCTATAATTAGCAATAATCCACTTCTAACTCGTAACATTAAAGATTTCAAAAAAGTTAAAGAACTTACAATAGTGTCTATCTAAAATTTTAATGCTAAAAATAAATTAAATAAGCTTTATAGAATTTACTGAATAGCCATTTAAAAATTCTTTTGATGTAATTCTTCGTTTGTCTTGAAGTTGTAATTCTTTGATTTTGATGAATGAATCTGAAATTCGCAAACACAATTCATTTCGTAGCGGAAAAAAATATCCAATTCCAACTCGCTTAATTTCTTTTGGCAATTGTTTTTCATCTAATTTTTCAATTTCAAAAATTTTCAAAAATTTTTCTTCGTTTCTAAGTTTTATTTTTAAAAACGAGGTTGGAAATTCTTGAAACGCGCGAATTTTTCTGTCCCAAATTTCAAAGTCTTCCTTAATTTTTAGCAAACCATCACTTTTTGAAACTTTTTTTGTGTTCGTTGCTTTTGAATTGTCTTGCGGAATTGGTGTTATTTCTCCGGATAAATATTGCTCAATGTTTTCATTAAATAAATTTCCAGCCAATTGACCTAATTTCATTTCCAAATTTTTTATTGTTTCGTTATTCGGTATAGTTATTTCTTTTTGAGCAATGATTGGTCCAGTATCAATCCCTTCATCAATTAAAAATAACGAGGCGCCTGTTTTTTTATCCCCGTTTAAAATCGGTTCTTGTATTGGATTGGCTCCGCGATATTTTGGAAGCAATGAAGGATGTAGATTTAATATTCCTTTTTTAAAATACGCAAAAAATTCTTTTGGAATTATTTTTCCAAATCCAGCTACAACTCCAAAGCTAAATACATTAAGGTCTATCGCTTCTATATTAGAAGGAGTCCATTCAAGCACTGGCAATTTTTCTTGCATATCTAATGAAAAAATAACATTCAGTTCTATCTTTAAGCCTCTGCCTGATGGCTTTGCGGGTAAAGTTAAAATGAGTTCAGGTTTGTATTTTTTAAGAATTGTTTTCAGCGTCCAGCATCCAAAGTCGCTGGAAGCAAAAAAACAAAATTTTGAAATATGTAATTTTTTTGTCATTGAACGAGTTAAAGAAAATAAATTATCCTCTGTCATCGCAGTCGGCTCACTCCAGCGGTTCGCCGCTGCTCATCTCTCACCCCGCCGACTTCTCGCTAACGCTCGGAGACCAATCTCGGCGGGGCTACGAGGCGTGCCATCGGATAATTTATTTTCTTTAAATTTTAAATTAAAGTAATATTTTAAAATTTTACTTTAAAAACACACAATTTGAAAACTTCAAGTCGCGCGTGTCATTTAATTCTGTGTTTTTTGTGAATTATCTATTTCATAAATTTCGTTTGCTTTGTCAACAAATAGCATTCCGTTGATGTGGTCTATTTCGTGCTGGATTATGTGCGCTAAAAATCCAGTAGCGGTTAAGGATCTTTGTTTTCCGCGCAAATCCTGATATTTGATTTTTACTTTATTGTGTCTTTTTACAAGTCCAAATTTTTCTGGAACGCTCAAACATCCTTCTTCCATAAATGTTGGTTCGTCAATTGGTGTAATCTCTGGATTTATAAAAACATAAAATTTATCCTTTGGTCGCGCGATAGAAACTTGTATATTTAATCCAACTTGATTTGCGGAAATTCCAACTCCATTATTTGCAATCATAATTTCTTTCATTTTTTGGACTGTATCACGCAAATTTTTATCAAATTTCACAACTTTCGCTGTCTTTTTGCGCAAGAGCGGATTTCCAATTTTTACAATTTCAGAATCTTTAATCATATGAATATTATAATGTTGAATTTATATATTTAGCGGGTGAATGAATTCACACTAAAAATGACAAAAAAGTTAAAAAATTCATTTCCAACTTTTTTGGCGATAGAAA
>JBBTQG010000038.1:0-3218 GCA_038065795.1 Patescibacteria group bacterium
ATATAGTAGTTGCTGATACAACAGCGATTGAAAGCTTGGTGACAAATCCAGGTCAAAATACCGCGAATGTTAGCACATATATTAACGGAGTAAAGGGTTCATCTTTCAGCACTGGTTCTGCTGAAGTAAACTGGAACGATGGTAAAGTTACATATAGTTATACTGGTACTGGACAAAATAGTTCTAATACATATGCAGGTAACTTAGCCTCTGATTCTGGAGTAGTATATGGCGCAACATTGTCATACTAGTCTGTAAATCTTGAAATCCTCGCCAAGCCAACTCGGTTTGGTACAAAACCCCCTCCGCCTTTGGCGGAGGGGGTTTTGATTTTGTTTGGGGATATTTTTTTATTACCTAACCCAAAAATGTACGCCCGACGGGCGTACATTTTTGGTGGGGGAGAAAATAATATTATATTATGTATTCTATCCGTTAGCTGGCGGATTTTATTCTACATTTAAAGTTTAATGTTCTATATTTTATATGTTATGTTATGTTATGTTTCTGTTATAATGTTTTAATGTCAAGCAAAATATTAATTACGGCAATTAAAGTAATTTGTTTTTTGATTCCGTTTTCACTTTTAATTATTGCGGGAGGTTTTTTGTTTCCTTACATAACCGGCAAAGCTTTATATTTTAGAGTTTTAATTGAGATTGCTGTTTTTTTAACAGTGCTTCTTATTACGCAGAGAAAAGAGTTATTGCCAACTTTTAAGCTTAATACTTCGGAGGGAAAAAGAAATTTACTTTTTTGGTCGTCTTTGTTGGTAGTTATAAGTCTTTTTATTTTATTGCCGTTTTCAAATAGACCATATATATCGTTTTGGGGAAATGCAGAAAGAATGGAGGGCGCTTGGGGTGTGTCTCATCTCTTCCTGTGGTTTTTTGTTTTATATTTTCTTTTCAAAGCCGAGCCAGAATCAAAAAAGTTAATTTTTTGGGCATTCGCGATTGTCGCTTTGCTAATAAATATACAAGCGATAAATGATGGATTTACACTACAAGGAAATCGTCCGATTGCTACGCTTGGAAATGCAACATATATTGGTTTTTTTAATTTGTTAATGTTATTTTCTTCGTTTTATTTTCTTGGAGTTTACAGAAAAGATTTATTATCAAAAGGAATTATTTGTGGATTGATGTTATTATCGCTCGCGGCGATTTTATTTTCACAAACACGAGGTTCTATTATGGGACTTGTTGGCGGAATTTTAGCTATAATAATTTATTTTATAAGTACATCATCTAAAAAACCAATTATAAAAGTTTTATTTTTATGCGCGCTTATTGGAGTTATGGCGCTTTCGTATTTTTTCTTGAAAAATAATTATAGTTTAATAAAGCAAGTTCCGGGGATTGGAAGAGTATCTCAGGCAATTCAGCAGGGTAAAATACAATATATGCCGAGGTTAATTTCTTGGGGAATATTTTGGGATGCTTTTAAATTAAAGCCAATCGCGGGATATGGATTAGAAAATTCACCTGATGCTTATTATAGAAATTTCAATCCAGATATGTTTAAGTATGAAGAAGTTATTTTTGATAGACCGCATAATAAATTTTTAGAAACCTTAGTTACGCAAGGAATAGTCGGATTTATATTGTGGATGATTTTTATTATATGCGCATTTTATTCGCTGAAGTTTATACGAGATGATACGATTATTACTAAGGCTTCGCATGGAAGTAAAGATGAAAAAAATTCATTAGACAGATATTACAAGGGAGCTTTGCTCGGATTTTTTGTAGCGTATTTAGTTCAAAATATTACATTGTTTGATATGCAGGCAAGTTTTTTGGTGTTTTTCTTTGGATTGGCTATATTGAGTTCTCATTCAAATAAACAATCGTTATATCCGCAGAAATTTAAATCTTCTGCGGCGCATTTAATAATTGGGATATCAGCAGTCGCGGTGGCTTTTGGTATGTATTTTAATTTTTATCATTACTACACGATAAAAAATACAATTAGCAGTCTTAGATTCGCGCCTCCAAAAGTAATTGATAAATTTTTTGCTCTTTCCGGGAAGAATAGCCCGTTCATTCAAGAAGAAGCTATTGTGTTTAATGGTTTTGTTTCTCAAAATTTACAAAATATAAACACAATAGAAGAATTGGAAAAAATTGAAACAGTATTTCGCAGAGCATATGAAAGGGACCATTTTGATTTAAGGGTGGCAAATGTTTATACATCATTTTTGACAACAGTTATAAAAGCGAAAATGGCTAATAATTTAGATTATAGCGCTGAAAAGGATGTGGTTAATAAAATTTTTAAAGATATGTTAATTCAATATCCAACATACCCGGACAGTTATTTGAATTATGCCGTGTTTCTTTCTACTATTGGCGAAAAAGAAAAAGCGCTGGAAACACTTATTGACGGGAAAGAAATATTTATAAAATCGCCAAGACTTACATATATTATGGTTAATATTTTGGAATTGAACGGGTCTAATAAAGAAGCTATGGAATTTTTACAATTAGCGAAAGACAAAGAAGGATGGGCTTCAAAGAGTATTGACGAGCATTTGTTATATCTCAGAATTCTGTTAAAAAACAAACAAACAGCAGAAGCAAAATCAGAAATAACTAATATTTTTCAATCTGATAGCTCAGCTGAAACTATAAATAGAGTTACTCAACTTATAAAAGAACTCGGATACAAGGATTTTTAAGTGGTTTATTTTCTGATTTATTCTGACCTAAAAATGTCCGAGCAAGGCTCGGACATTTTTAGGTCAGATTTGTTAAAATTTATTTTAAATATTAAGGACACGGAGTGTCCTTAATATTGTAGGGTATGGGAAGGCGACTTATCCCCAATGCGTATCTTGACATTGAGATTGAATGTAAGATAATAGAATAATCCATATGGGTATACGGGGTTTTAAAAATGTCAAAAAATAATTCTTTAAAAATTAGCAGGTTATTTACAAAAGATAATTCTCATCCATATGATGAAGTAAATTGGGTAAAAATTGATTCAATAATTTCCGGGTATAAAACTGCGGATGGCGAAAAAAATACCCCGATTTTTGAGCAAAAAGGTGTTGAATTTCCAGATTTTTATTCCCAAAACGCAATAAACATCATTGCTTCCAAATATTTCAAAATAGATGGCGGAAAATATGAAACATCATTAAAATCGTTAATAAACAGAATTGTAAAAACTTTTAAATCTTGGGGTCTCGAGCAAGGATATTTTGACAA
>JBBTQG010000038.1:3318-5480 GCA_038065795.1 Patescibacteria group bacterium
ATTCTTTCTGTTGAAGATAATATGGAATCAATTTTGGATTGGATAAAAACAGAGGGCTTGGTTTTTAAGGGCGGGTCAGGTTCTGGCGTAAATCTTTCTAATTTACGCGCAAAAGGTGAATCGCTTTCTTCTGGGGGTCAATCTTCTGGCGTTATATCATTTATGAAAGCAGCAGACGCCGTCGCTGGAAGCATAAAATCTGGCGGAACCACAAGGAGGGCGGCAAAAATGGTTATTTTGAACGCAGACCATCCAGAGATTATGGATTTCATAAAAATAAAATCAGAAGAAGAAAACAAAATTAGAATGTTTATTGAGGCGGGATACGATTTAACAGATATGAATAATCCATTATGGCAAAATATATTTTTTCAAAACGCAAATAATTCAGTAAGAATTCCAGATGAATTAATGTTAGCCGCAAAGAATAATAAAGAGTGGAATACTATTTATAAAAAAACAAAAGAAGTAGCCCAAACTTATAAAGCAAAAGATATATTAATGGAGATTGCAAAATCAGCTTTTTTATGCGGAGACCCTGGAGTGCAGTTTGACTCCACAATTCAAAAATGGAACACCTGTAAAAATTCAGGAAATATAAACGCTACAAATCCTTGCGCGGAGTATCTTTTTTTTGATAATACATCATGTAATCTTTCATCTATCAATCTTTTGAAATATTTAAAAAGCGATGGGACTTTTGATATTAAAGGATTTAAACACACTATAAAAATTATGTTTCTTGCGCAGGATATTTTAATACATATGGCTGATTATCCAACAGAAAAAATCGGAGAAGAAACAAAAAAATACAGAACAATTGGTTTGGGGTACGCGAATCTTGGAGCGTTAATTATGGCTATGGGATTTGCATATGATTCTGATGAAGCAAGATTTTTGGCAAGTTCAATTTCTTCCTTGATGACAGCTGAAGCTTATAAATTTTCAGCGCTTATTTCAAAAAAACTTGGAGCGTTTTCTGAGTTTGAAAAAAATAAAGAATCAATATTTGAAGTTATACAAATGCATAAAAACGAATCAGAGAAAATTCAATTGAATCAAGTGAATGCGAATATTTTGGAAGAATCAAAAAAGAGTTGGGAAGAAGTGATTGAGCTTGGCGAAAAATACGGATTTAGAAACGCGCAAGTAAGCCTTCTTGCGCCAACTGGAACTATCGGGCTTGCAATGGATTGCGATACAACTGGAGTTGAACCAGAATTCGCGTTGGTTAAAGTCAAACAGCTTGTTGGTGGCGGAATCATTAAATATGTGAATAAAACAGTTAATTTAGCGCTTAAAAAATTGAATTATACAAAAGAGGAAATTTTAGAAATAGTCGCGCATTTGGAACAAACAGGAAATATTGAAACAGCGCCAAATATTAAACAAGAACATCTCGCTATTTTTGATACAGCAATCAAACCGCCCAAGGGCAATAGAATGATTAATTGGAGGGGGCATGTAAAAATGGTTGTGGCTGTTCAGCCTTTTGTTTCAGGAGGAATTAGTAAAACATTTAATATGCCTAATGACGCGACAGTTGAAGATATTTATGACGCGCATCTAGAAGCGTGGGAAATGGGAATCAAATGTTTTGCTGTTTACAGAGATGGTTCAAAGGCGACACAAGCGCTTTATTCTGGAAAAGAGAAATCTTCTAAAAAAGGTAAATCCAATAGCGAAGAAAGAAGACTATACAGAAAAAAACTTCCAGATGTAAGGAAATCTGAAACACATAAATTTTCAATTTCAGGGCACGAAGGATATTTGACTTATAGTTTTTTTGAAGATGAATCGCTTGGGGAAATATTTATTAGAATGTCAAAACAGGGGAGTACTTTGGCGGGATTGCTCGACGCTTTTGCTATTGCTGTTTCAATCGCTTTGCAATACGGAGTACCGTTAAAAGACCTTGTTTCTAAATTTATTCATATGAGATTTGACCCGTTAGGAATTACAACGAATAATGATATTCAGTTCGCAAGTTCTATCATTGATTACATATTCAAGTATTTGGCGAAAAGATTTTTGAATGAAGACGATTTGATTTTAATGGGTTTGGTTGAAAAAGAAAATATTTCATTGCATCAACATCCTAAATTATTTTTAAACGGAAATGATAATGGAAATTTACAAAGTCAATCATCTTCAGAAAACGG
>JBBTQG010000039.1:0-15166 GCA_038065795.1 Patescibacteria group bacterium
GTGGTAACTGTCTTGGCGTTTAGCGCTGTTAAAGCGATTGAAATTGCTTTAACTGTACCGGAAAATGTAGCGCCTCCTCCGGGAAGCGGAACACAATTGCCTGTTAGTAAAATATGCGTTCCGTCTATAACACCAGCAGAAGTAGCTGGCAGGTTTTCTGATATGATTATTTATAGAAATAGTGTTGCAGCTTTAGATTCTGATAAGCAAGCGTATCTAAGTTATTTTGGAACCACAGAGGGACGCCAAACAGGAATGGAAGAGTTGATTTATACAAAAGCTATGGCAGAGGAAATAAAATGTAATTTCTTAAATTTAAAAAAAAGCTGCGCGAATAATTTGTGCATAACAGACCAAATAGGATGGGCTAATAAAATAAGAACAGCTACTAATTTAGACAATTCAAAATACGGTAGCGGTGTAACTGCAAAAGATGCTTTTGAAAATTATGATTATGAATTCGGCGAGTAATAAACTTTTAAAATATAATTTAAACAATGAAAATTTATAAAATTATAATTGCATTAGGCATTTCGGTTTTGATTTTTTCTGCGTTAAGCCCAGTATTTGCGGCTGACCCAGTTAATCCATTTCAGTTTGGAATTAAGAAAAAAGCGACAAATCCAGAAATGACTGGCTGGAAATTTTTGCCTGACATTACACAATGCGGAGCAGTAACACGAGACGCAAATGGAAAACTTTTAAGAAAATATGATTTTGGAACTTGCTTATTGTGGCTTTTTAATAAAATTTTGTCAATTATTTACACGCTTGCGTTGTTGTTGGGTGTAATTTTTTTGGTTTATGCTGGAATTGAATATATTACAAAACCCGGTGATGCAAAAAGCGTTCATCAGCGGCTTACTTGGGGAATTGTTGGGATTGTAGTTGCGATTGTGGCGTTTAGTTTAGTCAAGGCTATTGAAATTAGTTTAACAACAGAAGGCGGAGGCGGAACAATATCATCAGTGCCGACGGCGCCTGCTGGCGGCGGAGGGGGCGAAGACGGCGAAGTTACTCCGACAACGCCTGAATCTACGACTGGCAAACCACAGGTTATAGTGGATAATATCTCATTTATTCCCGAAGGAAGTTTTTACACCATAATTTTTTCTGAAAGATTAGATACAGAAGATTCTACGAAATCTTGTAATGTAGATTTAAGAATATTTAATTTGAGTAATGGCAGGACAAGGCAATATTCGTTTATGTCCGATAATGTAGTAACTTTGCATGGCAGAAAAGATGAGGGCGGAACATCCATAGATCCGCCAATTGGAAGTAAGCAGGGCGATAAAATACAATTACAATTTTTGCAAAATCAAAATTGTCAAGTTCCATCGCCCGTTACATTGATAGTTCCAAAAATACAAACGGGACCGGGCGCGCCTATTATAGCGCAAAGACCTCAAATCAGAATTAACGCGCCTGCAATTCTTGGTCAACAAAGATTTAAGATAGAAATTCCAGAAAATTTGCAGGATGTTGTTTTGCAGGTTTTTGATGTTTATTTTAGGCAAGCGAGGCTTTATGATCCGCCGTTTTATATGTATTTAAGGTATAGCAATGTCGGAGGGGCAGCAACCCAGTCAACAACCTGCACTTTTGTTATCAATATATCTGGAGTTCGCGTTTCAAGTTATTCATCTAATCCATATAAAGCCGTAAACTTAAAAGTGTTCAATTTGCCTCCGCTGAGTTTGAATCTTAAGCTGGACAAAGGTGTTGAAAATTATTCAAAAATGTTTTATGTAAGTATGAGCAATAACATAATTGAAAGAGTGAAAATAAGAGCAATAGAACTAAAAAATTGCGATTATGCCGGCGGAAATGTTGGGGTCTGGGCATATACAACACAAATTACTACTGGTCAATAATATCTTAAACTTTTATACTATTAGACCCTTAAACTTTACAAATGTCAGCAACCGGAAAATTAATCGGGTTAATTCAAAATCTTGCCGAATTTGGATACGCGCTTGGTCTAGGGTTGGCTGTTTTGTATATTCTTATTACGGCGTTTAAATACACAAAAGGCGGAGGCAAGGGAGCGTCGGAAGCTCATCACGAATTATTGCTTCTTCTTGTCGGAGTAATTCTTATAATACTTTCATTCACAATCCCAACTATAATCCGCTCGTTTATCGAAAAATAGCATTATTATAATTTGACTTTTAATAAGACTTTTTCTTTTGCGTAGTTTTTTATTTAATTAAATTTTGAAATTGTTGTAAAATATAATTATGGAAGAGTTAAAAATACTTGAAAGAGTTAATGGATTTATTTTTATTATTGCAATGGCAGGGGCTGTTTTGTCGTTAATTTATCTTGGAATAAAATATTTTACAGCTTCGGGTGAAATAGCAAAAATTCAAAAATTTATCGGGTATGTTATTATTGGATTGATTTTATTAATTATTGCGGGAACAGTCCCGACATTAATACTCTCTTTTTTAAAAGGCAAAGTGTAATTTTATACTACTACACAACAAGCGATAGCGTTGAATATAGTAGTATGAATGAATTAGATTAATTTTCAGCATTAGTCATTAGTAATTTTCAAATGTATTATTTCGATTTCGCGTCAACAACGCCAATTGATAAGAAAGTTTTTGATGAAATGAAAAAATATTTTTGCGAGGAATTTGGAAATCCTTCAAGTTTGCATAGATTGGGACAGAACGCATTGGAGGCTGTTGATGTTGCGCGAGAAAAAATTAAAAACATAATAGAAGCTGATTCTGTAAATGAAATAATTTTTACTTCTTCTGCGACTGAAAGTAATAATTTAATTATTAAAGGAATTTCATTTGATTATTTTTTTAAAAAAGGTAATAAGTCGCATATTATTTCATCGGAAATTGAGCATCCGTCTATAATTGAACCGCTCAAAAATCTTGAAAAATTTGGTATTGCGGAGATTTCGTTGATTAAGCCAGAAAAATCAGGGTTGATTGAGTGGAGAAGTGTAAATAAAACAATAAAAGAAAATACAATTTTAATTTCGTTGCATTATGTGAATAGCGAAATCGGTGTAATACAAAGTATTACAGACATTGCAAAGGAGATTAAAAAAATCAATGAAAGCAGAGCCGAAAAAATTATTTTTCATATTGACGCGAGTCAATCGCTAACCGAAGACATTTCTGTAAAAAATTTAGGAGTTGACGCGATGACTTTGTCGGGACATAAAATTTATGGACCAAAAGGAATTGGACTTTTATACAAAAAAGAAAATATAAAAATTGAAAATTTAATTTCAGGTTCGGGGCAGGAATTTGAGTTGCGGGCTGGAACTGAAAATGTTGCGGGAATTGTTGGGCTTGCAAAAGCGTTAGAAATAATCAAAGACGAAAAAATAGAAATTAAAAACAAATTAAATTATTTAAGAAATTATTTTTTAGAAAGATTGAATGAGTCAAAAATTGAGTTTGAGATTAACGGAGTTTTGAATTATTTAAGCCTAAAAATTTTGAATATCTATTTTAAAAATACTGACGCGCAGGACTTATTGATGTATTTAGGCCAAAATGCTCTTTGCGTTTCAGCTGGAATGGCTTGCAAATCGCGAGCATTGATTCCGAATTCAGTTGTGAATATTTTATATGATGAAACCCGCGCAAAAAAAAGCGTCCGATTTTCTTTTGGAAAAGATACAACAAAAGAGGAAATTGATTATTTGGTAGAAATTTTAACAAGGTTGAATTTTTTTTAATTTTTTGTATAATTGAATTCTTAAATGAATAACAGAAAAAAATTATTGACAATTACACTTATAAGCTTTTTGTTTTTGGTTTTGAATTTAAATTTAGTTTATGGACAAAATGTTCAAGAAAGTAAAATAGAACAACTTTTAAATACTTTGAAAAGAATTGTAAAACCAAACGAGCAAACTAAAACCAAAGATAAGACTGAAATAACTGTGGAATCAACCGAATCTTTTTTTTCAAATATCCCACTATATAAGCCTGTGGTAGATTATGAAAAAGCGATTATAAATGTTGTGGAAAGGGCATCGCCGGCGGTTGTTAGTATTGTAATAAGCAAAGATGTCCCTGTTTTTGAACAAGTATATCTTAACCCGTCAGATAATCTTGGGCTACCGCCTGAATTTAGAGAATTTTTTCAGCTTGATTTTCCACAAATTCCACAATTAAAACAAAAGGGAACTGAAAAGAAAAAAATAGGCGGAGGGACTGGGTTTATTGTAACGAGCGATGGAATGATTTTAACAAACAAGCATGTTGTTTCGGATAAAGACGCCGAGTACACAATTTTTCTCAATAATGGGCAAAAATTTAATGGAAAAGTTTTAGCTCTTCATCCAACAGATGATTTGGCTATTGTAAAAATTGAAGCAAAAAATTTATCTTATTTATATTTAGGGAATTCAGATGATTTAAAATTGGGTCAAACAGCAATTGCGATTGGAAACGCGTTGGGCGAATTTCAAAACACGGTTTCAGTCGGGGTTATTTCTGGGCTCAAAAGGAGTGTTATTGCGAGCGATTCTGACGGAACAGTTGAAAAACTTGATGGGTTAATTCAGACAGACGCGGCTATTAATCCGGGAAATTCTGGCGGACCGCTTTTGAATTTGCGAGGCGAAGTTATTGGAATTAATACAGCAATCGCCGAGGGAGCGCAAAGCATTGGTTTTACAATACCAATTAATCGCGCTAAAAAAACAATTAACGATGTAAAATATACTGGCGCAATCAAGGTTCCATTTTTGGGAGTAAAATATATCCTAATAGACGAAGAGGTTCAAAAAAAATTTAAATTACCTTTTAATTATGGAGCGTATATTTATTCTGGGGAAAGTAGAAACTCAATCGTTTCTGGGTCGCCAGCTGAAAAGATTAAATTAAAAGAAAAAGATATAATTCTTGAAGTAGACGGCAAGAAAATAAACTCGCAAAATTCTTTATCTCAAATCGTTACTGGAAAAAATGTTGGACAAAAATTAATTCTTAAAGTTTGGAGAGAAGGTAAAATTTTTATTGTTGAGGCTGTTCTAGGCTCTTTACCCAGCAATCTTCCTCAACAATAATAAACATTTGTAAAAGAGAAAGTTCAAATTCTTTTAATATAGAATTAGCTTCTTTTTCTGAAATTTCAATTTTTTCACCGTTTTTTTGACGAGTTTTAATTAATTCAATGGCATTATTCGCCATTTTTAATCTTTCAATATTTGGAATTGTGATTTTTGAAGTTTTTTCGAGTCTGTCCGTTAATGGCGCCTCCTCATAAAAATAAAGGTCTAATAGCGCGTTTAAAATTTCTTCGGATTTATAAAGCGATTCTGTTTTGTCGCGTTCATAAACAGATTGTAATTTTTTCCATTCTTTTTGAAAGACTTCTGGTTTGATTCGCGCTTCAGCCCAAATATTAAAAAGAAATCCCCACCACCATCTACCCCATTTATATTTTGATTCCATAAAAAACCAATATCCTACAAAAGCAAGAGATACTATTAAGCCAAAAAAAACCAAAATTAATTTTACAAATTTGAACTCATTTGTCCCAAAAAGCAACCCAGCTACTGCGTCAATAAGTTCAAATACTCTGTCAATTAAAGGCATTACATTTATTATTATAAATTAAAAATGAAAAGAGAAGGATATGATTTTTTTATTTCACAAATAATTTTGCTGTTTCAATTATTAGTTCTTCGTTCAATAAATTGCCGATAATTTGAAATCCAATCGGTAGTCCGTGTGAGTCTGCGTGCAGTCTGCGTTGGTCCGCGGGCTGTAGAAAGCCAGCTGGAATGGTCATTGCCGGAAGATATGCTAAATTAACTGGAACTGTAAAAATATCCGATAGGTACATTTCAAGCGGGTCAGAAGTTTTTTCGCCGAGTTTGAATGGCAGAGTTGGGGAAATAGGCGAAGCAATTAAATCAACTTCTTTAAAAGCTTTTTGAAAATCATCAAAAATTTTTCGCCGTAATTTTTGAGCTTTTCCATAATATGCGTCGTAATACCCATGAGATAAAATAAATGTTCCTAAAATTATTCTGCGCTGAACTTCTTTTCCCAATCCTTGTTTTCGCGATTTCAAATATACATCCCAGATTTTTGGAGGCGTAAGGCGTGAGGTGTGAGGTGAATAGCGGATGCCATCAAATCGCGCTAAATTGGCGCTAATTTCAGCAAAAATTGTTAAATAATAACAAGCCAATGAATTTTTGAGTGAAGGCAGAGAAATTTTTTTTGTTTTTAATCCCGATTTTTTTATAGAATTCAAAATTACTTTTTTTATTTCTGGATTTAAGTCATCAAAAAATTCCGTCGGTAAGCCAATAACAAAATTAGAAATGTGAGATGTGGAGTGAGAAGCGGGAATTTGTATTGAAGTGCTGTCTTTTTCGTCCTGACCCTTTATCACATCATAAACAATTTGTAAATCTTCTAGATTGTTAGCAAGAACACCAATCTGGTCAAGAGATGAAGCCATTGCTATTAATCCGTATCTTGAAACGGAGCCATATGTTGGTTTTAATCCAAAAGTTCCACAAAATCCAGCTGGCTGGCGAATTGAGCCTCCTGTGTCAGAACCAAGGGCGATAGGAATCATTCCAGCTCCAACAACAGCCGCAGAACCTCCAGAGCTTCCGCCTGGAACTCGCGTTTTGTCAAACGGATTTAGCGTCGGACCATAAGCCGAGTTTTCCGTTGATGAACCCATCGCGAACTCGTCCATATTTGTTTTTCCAACAATTACAGCCCCAGCATCCTGTAATTTTTTTATAACCGTGGCAGAATACGGCGCGACATAATTTTCTAAAATTTTTGAACCAGCGGTGCATTTTTCACCGGCTACCATAATACAATCTTTTATCGCAATTGGAATGCCCCACAATTTGGAGGTGAGAGGTGAGAGGTGAGAGGTGGAATTGGATTTTAATTTTTTAATTGTTTTGTCAACCAGTTCTGGAGTAAATGTCAAAAATCCGTGAATTTCTTTATCTTGTTCTTTGAGCCAAGGCATATATTCGCTGTAAAATTTTTCAATAGAACCGCCCTCTGAATAATATTTTTTAATGTCCGAAATCGTCAAATTTCTAAAATTCATTATTGTTTCAATTGTTTATAAATTTTATCACGATAATCAATATATGCAATAACAATCTTTCTTTTGTTATAGTCAATTGAATAAATAATTCTTATTTTATCAACGCGTAATTTATAAAAATCACTTAAATCATATCCAAGAGATATATGAGATATTTCATTGAAGTTTTCAATTAACTAATCAATTTTGGCAATAATTTTTTTACGAATTGGCTTATCAAGTTTTGCTAAAAATCTTTCTGAATATTGAGAAAATTCAGCGCAATAATCCGGCATTTAATTATAGATATTTTTTTTGATAATATCCAAAGAAGTTGTTTTTATTTTTCCTTGTCTTATTTTTTCTAATTTTTTTTGAATATTAGGTTTTAATTGCAATTCAAAATCAGGGTCAAGCAAGGTATTCATAATTACTTCATTGATATAAAGTTTAACCTTTGTGTCTAATAATATTTTATTGCTCATTGTAATGAAATTATAACATAAATTTTTAATTCAAAAATTATAACATAAATTTATGTTATTTTAAGATTAGGGCTTTTTTATTTTTCTAAACTATTCAAATAACTAATCGCGGAAAGGGAGGCGATTGTGCCTTGCCCAACCGCAATCGCGATTTGTTTGTAAATAATATCAGAGCAGTCGCCTGCGGCAAAAATTCCCGGTATATCGGTTTTGCCGAGTTTGTCTGTAATGATTTCACCGATTTTATTTTTGATATTCCAATTATCTGGAACAAAGTCTGTATTAGGACTCATTCCTATATGAACAAAAACTCCATCAACTAAAATTTCTTTAATCTCGTTAGTGTTTTGATTTAAATATTTTAATCCTTTTGTAAATTCTTCTCCAAAAATTTCTTGCGTAAAAGCCATTTTTATTATTTCAACATTTTCTTTTTTGGCTAATTCTTTTATTAGAATTTCATCACCTTTCATTTCCGCGTTTTTTGTTAAAACGAAAACTTTTGGACAAAGCTCTGCCATCATTAATCCTGATTCTAAGGCTGAATTTCCTCCTCCAATAATCGCAACAGGCTTGCCTTTAAAAATAGGTCCATCGCAAACAGAACAATAACTTATGCCTTTGTGGTAATATTCTTTCTCGCCCGGAATTTTTAATTTTTTTGGTTTTGAGCCAGATGCGATTATTATTGATTTTGTTTTTTCTTCAAAAGCATGGTTTTCAGTATTAGTTCCACTTACAACAAAGCCGCCGTTTATTTTTGTGATTTCAGTTACATTGATTGCTTTTGGTTCAATTTCATATTGTTTTGCTTGTTCTTTAAATTTTTCTGTAAGCTCTAATCCATTCGTGTGAGATATTCCCGGATAATTATCAACTTCACCGGCAATAGCCATTTCTCCGCCAATATCTTTTCCGAGCAATAAAAAGTTTATACCTCTTCTTTTTAAATAAATAGCAGCTGAGAGCCCAGCCGCGGAACTTCCTATAATTATAGAATCATACATAATTTAAAATTTTTATTCTTCCAGCGCCTTCTCAATTTCTTCCTGCGAAAATCCAACAATAATTTTTCCTTCAATATCTAAAACAGGAACCCCCATTTGACCGCTTTTTTGAATCATCTCGTCCCTTGCCTTTAAATCCGTTTCAACATTTTTTTCTTCTAAAACAACACCTTTCTTTATAAGATATTCTTTTGCCATATGGCAATATGGACAATAAGTTGTTACATAAATTATTGCTTTTTTCATCTGGCTTGTAATTCTTTTAATATAACTAATCGTATGGTTTTGTACGGATATAATCCTGCAACTTGCTTGTCATTTATGAGCAAAAACGGAGTGCCTTGAACCCCAAGCTTTCTTCCATCTTCAAAATCTTTTATTATATATTGTTTGTATTTTTCATTGTCAATGCATTCATTAAATTTTTTTGTATTTAATTCAAGGCTATCACCAAAAGTTTTTAAATTATCTTTGCTAAATACTCCGGAGTTTTCAGTTCCTTGTTTTTCAAATAGTAAATCATGATATTCCCAAAATTTGCTCTGTTCATTCGCGCATCTCGCCGCGTTTGCCGCCAAAAAAGATTCTTCTCCTAAAAATGCATAATCCTTAAAGTAAATCACAGCCAATCCTTTTTTGACAAATTCTTCTCTTATTTGCGTTTCAGTTTCCAAGAATAAACTTTTACATACTGGACATTGATAGTCTGCGAATATAAAAATTTTTACAGGAGCGTTTGAATTCCCAATCGGAGGTATTGTTGCTTGCGAGGTGCTTGATGAATTTTTTTGCCCCTGTATCACATTGGCGCTTAAATCTTCTATCGGGGTTATTTCTGTTTGCTGATTATTGTTAACTGGTTTTTGGAGAAATTTTAATTTGGTTAAAAATAAAAATCCCCCGATTATTAAAATTACGATTATCAAAATTGCCGTTTCTTTTTTCATAACAAGCAAATTATATCAAACAATCAATCAACCGCCAAATTTCAGTTTAGCCAATATTAATATTAAGGACACTCCGTGTCCTTAATATTGCGGTTTGGGTTTTTGTGGTATAATTATTATTAGAAAGGAGGTGATACAATGAGGAGTGTATTACAAGTTGTTTTGTTGCTGGGGCTTGTAGCTTTTGGGTTTATCTGCGTCAAAATCGCAACTCCATCAGCAGATCTTGTTGGGTGTGATTTCAATACAGTGAGATTGTTGGCGCTGTTAGGCGGAAGCGCATCTTTCGGAACGGCTTGTTGGCTTTTTGGAGTTTTCTACACCACAACATCTTCGCGTCATTGCTAATACGGAGTGAGTAGACTCTTGTCTGAGGTTAGGCGGAGTTTTTTTTGTAAAATTTTTATAAATTTCAACCTAAAAATGTCAGAGCAAGGCTCTGGCATAAAATAGGTAAATTTATCCCAACCCAAAAATGCCAGAGTCTTGCTCTGATATGAAATGGGCCGAGTCAGTTTATTGTAATTCAAAATTGACGGTTCCGTATTTAGAGATTGTGATTTTGTAAGATTTTTCTATGTCAGGCGCGTTTATTATAATTGAAGAACTGGCGGTTAATTCTCCGCTAAATTTATTAAAAATTATTTCACTAGATGAGCCAAGCGGAATGTTTATAAAATTCAAAGATTTATCTATAAAGTTTTTTTCAGAAGAAGTCGCTGTTTCAAAAGTGTCGCCAGCAAAAGTGTAAAAATAATCTTTTGTTGTCGTGTTAAAAAAAATCACGCCCCATTTTTGTCCTTTGTCGCCCAATACGGCTCGCTCTCTTGCGGTTTCTATTGATTTTTTAACATACTCGGTTTGCGATTTTAAAACAAAAAAATCGCTTGACACCAAATTAGTAAGTTTTACTAAATACAAACTCATACTGGAAATAAGTATCAATACAATCATTGCCTCTAATAAGGTGAATGCTCTGTTTTTCATAATGTATATATTATAATTTAATAACAAATTTAAAATGTCTAATCTATTCGCAATTTTTATATTTACTAATTTAATTTTATTTTTGAGTTTTATTTTTGGCGTGATAACCCTAATTTTTAATAGAAATCTAACAAAAAAAACAATCATTATATTGCTTGTGATTTCATTTTGTTTATTCTTAATTTATAGCGGGTTTTTAGCGTTTTTGCAGTATAAATTGTGGCAAAAAAGTCCAGTTATGAAATACGCTATCCCACCGTACGACGGGTTGGGTTATTTTTTGGTATATAGCTATCATCTTTTTTTTAAAAAAATTTTATGGAGAGTAGTTTCCGCTGTTTCAGTGCTAACTCTAATTTTCATTTTTAATAAATTGTTTAAGAGTTCGCTTTTTTATTCAGAAGAATTTTATTTGTTAACTTATCTCGGATTTTTAATTGAGTTTCCGTTGGGGTTATTTCTTCTGCCAATTGGTTTATTGATTTTAATGTTTGCGCATTTACTTCAACCAAAAAAAGCGCTTTCCACAAAATATAGTTTTAAGCATTATTGGTCTTACGCGGCAATATTGATTATAATTATTAATATTACATTAACATATGCGGGAATAATTTATAAAATTCAACCATGATTATTACAGATGATAGGTTAAAAGATATTTTGCTCAAAAATCAATTAATTGATAAAGACACTTTAAAAACTATAGAAGCAGAAGCAAAGCAGTTGAATTTGCCGATTACAGATATATTGTTTGGTAGAAGAATCATAGACAGAGGGTATTTTATGAATATTTTAAGCGTTGAACTTGGCGTTAAAAGGGCTGATTTAAAGAAACTTGAAATACCTATCGAAGTTTTACAAATAGTTCCAGAAAAAATCGCAATTGAAAAACAAGTAATCCCGTTTGCGTCTGATGGAAAAATTTTAAGTCTTGCGATGTCAAATCCAGAAGACCTTGAAACAATTTCATTGATTGCAAATGTTGCGAATTTAAAAGTTGAACCGTTTTTAGCCTCAAAAGAAGAAATTCAATACGCGCTTACAAATTATCAAAAAATTTATAAAGAAAGATATAAAAAACTTATAGAAGAAAAAATTTCAGATTTTAATCTTGGTCCGCAAGAAGAAGAAATTACGGCGACAAGAGTTGTTGATAACTTATTGGGATATGCTATGGGTATGAATGCGTCTGATATACATATGGAGGTTATGGAAGAATATTCAAGGATTCGTTTTAGGGTTGATGGTGTTTTAAGAGAAATTGTGCGATTTCCAAAAGCTATTCATCCGGCTTTAATCGCAAAAATAAAAGTATTATCAAATTTGCAATTAGATGAACACTTTAAGCCGTTAGATGGCAGATTTAAAACAAAATTAGGCGATTTTCCTTTTGATATCAGGGTATCAATAATTCCAACAATGTATGGAGAAAAAGCTGTGTTGCGACTTTTGGCTGTAAGCTTTAGACCAACATCTCTTGATGAATTAGGCACAAATCAAAAAACAAAAGAAATTTTGGAAAGAATCGCGAGTAAAGCATATGGAATGGTTTTAGTTACAGGACCAACTGGTTCTGGTAAAACAACAACGCTTTATACCGTGCTTCAGCAATTGAACAGACCAGAAGTAAATGTCTGTACTATTGAAGACCCGATTGAATACGAACTTCACAACATAAACCAAACACAAATAAATCCAAAAGTTGATTTAACTTTCGCCACAGGATTGCGCGCTTTTTTAAGGCAAGACCCAAACATTATTATGGTCGGCGAAATCAGGGATTTTGAAACAGCTGATATTGCTATTCAGGCTGCGCTTACAGGTCATTTGCTTTTATCAACTCTTCACACAAACGACGCTCCATCGTCAATTCCAAGAATTTTAGACTTAGGAGTTCCTGGGTATTTGCTTGCCGCGACAATTAGTTTGCTTATAGCTCAAAGACTTACAAGAAAAATTTGTATTGATTGTATTTATTCTGAACCAGTAACTGAATCGCAAAAAGCAATTATGTTTCAGCAATTAAAAAACAGCGGTTTGTCCGATAAGGATGCGACAAAAGTAAAATTACCCGGATTTTTATACAAAGGAAAGGGTTGTCAGGTGTGCAGTTTTTCTGGCTACCATGGAAGAACAGGTATTTTTGAAGCGATTGAAATGGATGAAGAATTAAAAAATTATTTGAGTCAAAAATCGTTCAATCTGCAGGAATTCAGAGTTTTTATTAGAGACAAAAAAGGATTCAGGACAATGTTTGAAGATGGACTAGAAAAATTGAATATGGGAATTACAACGATAGATGAAGTATTAAGAGTTATTAAAGAGTAATTCAACAAGAAACAAGTTTGTAATTTGTGATTTGTTTGTATTTTGTGCCTTGTTTTTTGTATTTTCAAAAATATTATGCCCAGATTTAAATTTACGGCGATTGACAAAGAGGGAACAAGGCATTCTGGTATATTGTTGGCTAATGATAAAGATGACGCGGTGAGTTCTATTGCGAAAATTGGTTTTAGCCCAATTAGCGTAGGGCGTGTTTTTTCTGTGAAGTTTATTCAAAATTTTAGAGATAAACTTCCGTCAAGAGATAAAATTTTTCTTGCAAGAAATTTAACAATTATTCTTCAATCAGGTCTTGGAATTACAGAAGGCATAAAAATTTTATTGCGCGGAATGAAAAACGGCGCGTTGAAAAATTTTTTAATTCATTTTATTTTGATTGTTGAAAAAGGCGCGCCAATCTCCCAAGCCTTTTTGGATTTTCCGCGATATTTTTCGCCAATTGATGTTGAAATTGTAAAAATAGGCGAGTATTCTGGAAATTTAGCTTCTACTCTAAAAAAGTGGGCTGAAGATTTAGAAAGAGACCAAGATATTAAAAACACCGTAACCTCTGCTCTTATTTATCCGATTATTATTTTAACTGTTGCGACAGGCGTAATTATTATTTTAATCACATTCGTTATGCCTAAAATCGCCACGCTGGTTCAGCAAGTTGGCGGAACAAATGTGCCAAAAGCAACCGAAATTATTATTAATGTTTCTTTGTACTTAGGAAGTCATGTAGGTTGGTTTTTAACAATATTTTTTTCATCAATAGTAGCATTAATTATTTTTTTGCTTTCGTCTATTGGAAAAAGATTTTTATTAAAAGTTTTTATTAAAAGTTTTTTCACAAGAAATCTCGCTATGGCTTTAGCGTTAAGAAATTTTTGCTTTTTGTCTGAAAGTCTTCTCGCGGCGGGTGTGAATTTAACTGACGCCTTGAAGTTGATGGAAGAAACAATTTTTCACCCAGAATTTAAAAAATCTATAAAAAGCATAAGAGAACAAATTGTTCAAGGAACTGATTTCGGCGACGCTATAATGAGTCAAAAAGCCTTGCCCGGATATTTTTCTGGGATTTTAGGAATTTCATCAAGGACTGGAACTTTGTCAACGGTTTTATTGGTTTTAAGGGAATATTACGAAGGGGAAGTGAAGTTAAGGGTGAAAAACATTATTTCAATGATTGAACCTGTGATGTTAATTGTTATGGGTTTGGTTGTTGGAGGCATAGCTTTGGCAATTTTAATTCCAATTTACCAGCAAATTTCTACGCAGTTGGGCGAGACAGGGTAATGGACGCTCGTACTTTTTCCTCAGGCACCGGCGGGTTCTTGTGCTCCAGCGACGCAATCTCGCCTCGTGCCCCGGCGGTTTTGGGACGGTAATTCCCAAGCGCTTTTCATTTGTGAGAGGTGTATTAAAGTTTTTGCTTTATAATATATTTTGTCGTAATTAAATTCAATTATATAAATGGCAGAAGTATTTAAAGAGCCACAATCGGAAGCGGAGAAAAAGCAAGATGTTGAAGAATTAAGGGAAAAATTTGCAGAATTAAGGGAAAGATTCTCGGATGCTTTGTATGAAAGGCAATTAGCTGAAAACGCAGAGAGAAATTTTAAAGGAAAAAAAATTTTGGCAGACGGCAGTCCGACACAGGAATATACAGACCTAGTACGAAAATATACAGAATGTAAGGAGCTGGTTGAATCATTAAAACCAGAATTGAATGCATTAGGATCCGTAATTGAGATAGAAGAACTAAAAGAGAAAAAAATACGAAGAGAAAGAGATGGATTAGTAAGCGAAGGCTATGTTGAGTTTGATGTAAATGGCGGAAAAGCAAAAATTTTGCTTGGAAAATATGAAAAAGGCAACGAAGTATTTTTCAGGGTAGATGAAATTCTGTTAATGTCGACCAGAGATTCGGTATACCCCTGGCGATATTCTTCATTGCTCCTTTTCTTAGAAAGAGTAATCTCAACACTGCTTTGTAAGGTTGAAAGCGGAGTTTTGAGCTCATGGGCCACGTCGGCCATAAACTGACGCTCTCTTTTAAAAGCCAAGCCTAGTTGATCCAAGAGATTATTAAAGGTCCCGGATAACTCTTCCAGCTCATCGCCAGTTGCCGGGTTAGCCACGCGTTTATCCAGACTCGCGGAACTGACTCTTTTAAGTTCTTCGGAGATCTGACTGATCGGCGCTAAAGCCCGTTTCGCCAGAAAGTAGCCGCCAAAGATTGCCGGGATGACGGAAACAACCAAGATAACTGCTAGGATTAGGAGTAAATTTTCCAAAGAGCTTTTGACAACATCGATCGGATGGGCAACTAAGACTACGCCGGAGAGTTGTCCCT
>JBBTQG010000040.1:0-33471 GCA_038065795.1 Patescibacteria group bacterium
TTGATAAACTATTATAATACACTACTTATATTGAGTGTATATCAACTTGCTTAATGTAATGGTATCAAAAATATTAAAATCTGGCTCCGGGGCAAGGACTCGAACCTTGGACATCCACGTTACACTTATCTCCAAATTTCTTTAGAGGGTGGACTATATTATCTCCACACTTCCATAAAAATTTACAAAAGTAAGGAGCGAGGCGCTTCATTTTAATGTGTTCATTAAAACTACCGATTAGTCTCTACACCTGCCGAGCGCGTAAATCCTTGTATGCTCGGATTGGCACGGTATTGCCATTTAAGGTTTCACCGTTTTCACCTCGTTTTTCAACCAATCTTTCGATTGGAAGCTGCAATTTTTCTACAGCGTGGCGTTCTACCACTGAACTACCCCGGAAATAGGGACCCCCGCGAGGTTCCCTACTAATTGGCGTCTTTCTGCTCATCAGCACAAAGTCGCCAAAACATCTGCTACGCGAGGGTCTATGTCGGTTGTGAAGAACCGACTGAGGTCTGTTGGTTTTGCCCATCTTACCTCTCCTGTGTCTTTAGCAAGTGGCGCCAAACGATTCGGCAACCCCTCCATACGACAAAGAAAGTAAGAAACAACCACATCGCAATCTGGATGTTCCCTCTTGGAAATCTTTACAAGTGGCTTAACCTCGCAACCTGTTTCCTCGCGAACTTCGCGAACAACAGTTGCCATCTGGGTTTCGCGTCCTTGCTTTTTTCCTCCGGGGAACACCCAAGTAAGATTATGACCATTTGGCTTTGTTCGCTTCACGATCAAAACCTTACCGCGATAAGGAACGATTCCAACCATTACAGTTGGATGTTGGATTCTGCGACGATTACCGCGATTCTTGCTACGATTCTGGACAAAACCTCCCTTCATGATTGTTTGCTTCACTTCCAACACCTCCTTTCTTGGTGCTATTTATATTATAGCATAATACAAAAACGAAAATTAAAAATAATAATAATAATGCGATTCATATACGCTATTCAATGGCGTACATATGGTTATTATTTTTATATTTTCAATTCTTTCGCCACATTAGGGTCTAAATTTGTTGTAAAATAGTTTTTTAAATCTTCTGGTTTTACCCATTTTGCTTCCTCTATTTCGTCGGGTTCTTCTGGTTCTTGAATTTTATTTTCATTTATAAGTTCGCACAAAAAATAGCATAATATTTTTGTAAATTGCGGGTGAACACGAAGTGAAATTTGTCTTGATACTTTTACTTTATATCCTGTTTCAGAAAGAATTTCTCTTTCAACACATTCTTCTCTGTTTTCATTTTTTTGCTTTCCTCCCGGAAACGCCCAAGTAAGTCGCGCTCCGTCGCTTCCTTTTTCAATAACTTTTCTTTTAATAATCAAGACTTCGCCGTTTTTATTTCGCACAATTCCTAAATTTACAAAGTTTTTATATTCTTCTATCATCTCAAATAGTATACTATAAACAACCAAAAAAATCAATTCGCCAGCTATCTGATTAAAAATTACTGCGATATGTATGTTTTTAATTCGTCAATCAAGTCAGTTTTTTGTGGGTCAGAACCATAAATTAAAGCAAGACTATACGCGGTCGCCAAAGCTATATATATTGAAGCAAGAAGTTGCGATATTTCGGTTTTATTGCCCAAAATTACGCTATGCGCATTAAATCCTTTATTCTTATAAATTTTTTCAGTGAGTTCCATTCTTTTAATAATCCGAGGGTTATCGGAATTATCTTTTAAAAATATAAAAATAAATTTTTCGGATAAATGTTTTGTTTTTTCATTCCAATTAAACCCTTCAATTTCGTTATGATTCAATTCTGAAAAAACATTATAAAACGCTGGAATTTTTGCCGTTTCATTGAAAACTATTTTCCAAAAATAAGCGAGAGGTTTATTTTTTGCCGAAGAGTAAATTATTGGAATATAATTTTTTATTTTTTCAGCAAGTTCCCTGCCCTGCAATTCCAAATTATCCAAATTAATATCGTTTGAAAGTTTTGCTATTTCTTGAAGTTCGTTTTCTTTTCCTGTCAATTTTAATAATGCTTTAAGCTGAAATCCGATTGTTTCGCGTGGCTGAATTCCGATATTCGGTAATTGAATATACGGAATATTATTTTGTCTTGCCAGTTCTAAAAGTTTTCCGCCAGTTGATATGACTGCCAAAGGCAAATATTTTGATAGAGCTAAATTAAATCCATCAAGAGTTTCTTCCGTGTTGCCAGAATACGAAACTGCGATAATTAAAATGTCTTTTTTGTCTGCTAAATCAGATGGCAAGCCATAATCAGAATGAACCCTTAATCCAAGTAAATCCGCCGCTAAATGCGAACCGCCCATCCCTAAAACAATAGAATCTTTATGCTCTTTAAATTTATCCTTATTTTCAATTACAAGTTCGAATGCTAATTGTTTTAAAAAAATAGAGGATTCCATAAAATAATTTTAAATAATTTTTAAAATTTGAAATTGTAAAATATTGCCGTTGACTTTTACTTTAACCTCTTCATTTGCTTTTTTATCCAAAAATGCCGAGCCAAGTGGTGAATCAGTTGAAATTTTTCCTTCCATTGGATTTGCCTCGCCAAATCCAACAAGCTCAAAAATAATCTTTTTTCTTGTATCTAAATTTTTTACTTCAAATTTTACTCCAATATCTATTATTGTTTTGCTTTTTGAAGGTTTTCTTATCTGCGCTTCATTAAGAATTGTTTCTAATTCAAAAATTCTTTGTTCAAGTTGACCCTGAGATTCGCGCGCTTCTTTATATTCCGCATTTTCAGATAAATCTCCGAATTCTTTTGCGATTTTAATCCTTTCAGCAACTTCAAGCCTGTCCTTTGTTTTTAATTTTAGTAAATCTTCTTTAAGTCTTTTAAATGTTTCTTCGGTAATAAATCGTTTCATAAAAACAATTATAGTCCAAAAAAGTTTTAATCAAGAATTTTTTACAGCAAATAGAAAAAGGACCGAAAAGGTTTTTCGGCGGCTTGGGCTCCCCTACTTTACCTCTCTCGGTCCCCGCATAGAGTATACGCAGAGGACAACACGCTCCTGCGCACACTACTATTGCACCCTTGTGCACATTGGGTACTAATTTAATTATATCACAAAAAAATAAATGTCAAGAGGTAAGGGCATTTACGCCACATGATGGTATAAACATTTTATTTCCACATTTTTACACAATTTTTAACCATTTTCGCCATCATAACCACCCACGAGCGTAAATAAAAAAAATTTTTAATTGACTTTATAAATACTTTTTGATACAATTATAGCAGTCAATCTTCTGCGAGGTGAAATTATGAACGCAACATACAGGGTCGTATTGTTTGATGAAAAGACTCGAATGTATGTACAAAATGTGAGCGCTTCTTCGCCAACTCAAGCAGGACTTAAAGCATCATCTCACATTTTGAGCATTTTTGGTCATAGCGTTGTTGTAAGTTCTATCACTATAATGACAAAATCAACGCCTCAAGAAACACGACCCAATCGCCCCCGCAACCAAAAGCAACCAGCGAGACAACTATCGTTGGCGCTTTGATCAGGGGCGTTTTTCTTTTTGTTTATTTTTTAAAAATTTTTTTAAAATTATACGGATGAATAAAAATATGAGAGATTAGATAATGCTGAAAATTCCCTGCATTGAATTATCCAGATGGTGGATTTTCAACGCGAAGCTCTTCATAGCTTACCGCGAAGAGCTTCGCATATGGTATCGAAAACTAAATCTTTTTCTACTGACTTAACTTCTTTCACCGCATAAAATGTAATGATTGCAATAATTACCCTTGCCAATCCTGACATTAACGAAATAAACATTATCACGCTAAACGATTTTATTGGTAATTGTTCTATTAAAAAACTTCCAAGCAAAGCTCCGACAACAACACCTAATCCGTTGAGTATATTATGATATGCGGAGCAATAACTTCTCTTTTGCGGAGAAACACAATCATAAAAAAAATTCCCAGCCGATAAATTATATCCCGCCCATGCAAACCCCGCAAAAAAATTAACACCTACAAGAAAATAAAATGAAATGCTTTGTGAAAAAAATATTGTAAAAAACCACAAAAAGCAAGGGACAGCAACCAATAAACTATTAACTTTTAAAATACCGACATTTCCAAACTTGTCTCCAGCCTTACCCCATAAAGGCATATATATAAAAGTTGCAAAAACAGCGGCTAAGTTAACGAGCATAAACTCGGTGTATGAAAATTTTAATTCTCTCAACATATAAACCGCGTAATAAGGACCGGCAATATTTGCGGCAAATAACATAAGCGCAACGCAAATTGAAAATTTTCCAAAGATATTAAAGCGCGCCTTTTTAATAAACTGCAAAAAAGAAAAATCAGATTCCTTACTTAAAACAAATTTAGGTTCTTTTTGTTTAAAAATAAAATATAAACTCACAAATCTTAAAATCATAGCAATAGCAAAAATCAACGCAAATCCCCAAAATATTACGAGCACTTTATGAAACTTAAAATAATCCAAAATAAATCCTCCTAAAATAATACCGACAGCAGCCGTTAAACTTCCGATGCTATTTCTTTGACCAAAAAATTTTCCTCGTTTTTTCTCGTCAACCAAATCTCCCATCCAAGAAATCCAAGCAGGTCCTGCTATATTTCCAAAAAATATGTACACCACAAAAAATATAACTAAAAGAGAAGGAGAATTTTTATAGCCATTCAAATATAAAAATGCCGTATAAATAATTGGAAGCCAAAATAAAATTTGAATAAATACAGCAACCAAAAAAATCCTCTTGCGAGACCATTTTTTCATAAGCCTTGAAGTCAGGGTTTGCGCTAGTGGCCCAATTAAATTTGGCAGAGCTGTAAGCAAACCAATTACAGCCGTTGTAGATTTCAAAGCGATTGCGTAAGCACTCAAATAGTTATCAGCCAATCCAAAAGAGAAACTGCTCACAGCAGCCTCTTTTACGGAATATTTCAAGCTTTTTTCGTTTTGCTCATTTTCGTCTTCTGGATTCATTACTACAACATTATAAACTCAGATTTTATTTACATTTCTTAAAACAGCGGTCGTTATTATAATAACGATTTATTTTTTCGGTGTTTTGATTTTTTTGTAGAAAGCTTGGCTTTCTTCTAATTCTTCATTTGTATTCACTCCAATTCCAACTTCTGAAAACGAAACTTTTAACGCGCGCACTTTTTTATTGAACTGGTGGCTGTATTTGTTGTTCTGATAATTTCTCTGAATTTGATTGACAACATTGAGAATTGGAACATTTTTTACTAAAAACATAGATATACAAAATTTCTAAAATTCCCAAGGTATTTACCACCAATAAAACAATAAACCATGCTTTACTGCCAATTCTTGCCGACTTCCATAAAGCAACCGCTTTCCATGGCAAAATCCATATAATCAAAGCAAAAACTAGCCACGGATTTTGAATTATAAAATTTTCCATTTTTTATTTCTTGCAAAAAGCCGAAAATCGTCAAAAATGTCAAAAATTTATTTTCGACATTTTTGACGATAAAAACAACTAATCGTTTTTATCGTTTTCCGTTTTCGCCAACTTTCAGCATTTAGTCTAATTAATTTTAAGCGACTTAACTCTTAATATAATTATACCAATAATCGTACATTTTTTTATAAAAAAATTATTCTATTTAACTCAAAATTTAGTGTGTTTTTTTTAAAATACGTAAAATATCTTTAATTTCAAGCCCGGCTTGCCTTAAGATTTCTTTCGCCATATTCCTTGATAAATCTTTTGCATGCATTGCAACCTGCGTAATTCTTTTAGTTATCGGATGCTCTAATGTAAAATGACTACCCCGTATTCTTTTAATTACAAAACCAAGCTTTAAAAGAATAGCCAATAATTCTTTTGGTTTAAAAATAGGCAAGCGGGTCATTAAGCTTTTTAAACAAATACTGGTTCTCGTTTTTTTAAAAAACTATTTGCTTTTTGAGTTAATTTTAAAAAATCTCTTTCCACTAAACATTCAATTACACATTCAATCGCTTCTTTTGCCATTTTTTCTCCATGTTTTACATCCTTTCCCCAAGTAACTACACCTTGAATGCCGGGAGCTGTAATAATAAAACCGCTTTTTTCATCAGGAACAAAACGACAAAGATGGGTGCCGTATTTTGTTTTAACAAAAATTTCTTTTATCTCCTTTTTTTTCTTTTCTTGTTTTGTCATATCTAATTTATTATATCATATATTGTATAATGTTTAATTTTTTCTTTCATGTATTTATTATGTTTTTTAACTCTTAATATAATTATACCAATAATCGTAGAGCTCTTTTGTTGCGATTAAATCGCCGGCATTATATTGCGCTATTTCTTTAAATTTTTTCTCCTTAAACAATTTACCAACATCTTCTCCGGACACGCCGTCAGATTTTGGACTTTTTATTCCAAAAGCTCGCGTCCACAAATGTAAATTTCCTTTTTTGCGAACTGCTCCGTAAAAATTTAGCTGGTCAAATAAATCAATATGAATTGCGTCAGATTTTTGATAATTCAAATAACGATTTGACATTAAATCTTTTGCTGGTTTTATTTTATGAACTGCTGACCTTACCATTAAAAACGGAACATCAAAGCCTCTTCCATTAAAACTAATAAATTCAGAATAATTTTTTGATAATTCCCAAAACTTTTCCAGCATTTCTTTTTCAGTTGTCGGGTAAAATACACAGCTATCACTTTCAATCTTTTCTAATTTAACTCCGGGCGCTTGAAAATAAACAGCGCCTTTATTTTTATCATAATCTAAAACTCCAATAACAACTATTTCTCCGGTTAAAGGAGTAAAACCAAGTCCATTTTTTATATCTTCAAGAGATTTCTCATATTCCTCTTCGTTATCTGATTCTTTTTTTATCCAATTCGTTAAAACTTTTTTTGTTGTTTCATCTAAGGAATCAAAATCCTCCCCGATTGTTTCTATATCAAAAATAAGTTTTGCCATTAATTATATTTTAACCCCAAAAATTAAAATTTTAATTTTCGGGAGAACATCAAAATGATGAGAAAAGCAGAATCGCCATTATTCTGTTGTTGTTGCTTGTAATGGTTGAATAAATGCTTTGGGGGTTGCGTAACCGAATAAATCTGGTCGTTTTTCTTCAAAATATGTTTTCAGAATTTCTTTATGCAAAGGAAGTGTCGCGACTGAACCAGACGGAACTTCCTCAATCAAAATCGTCAAAACAATTTCTGGATTTTCAAACGGAGCGTACGCTGAAAAAATAGCGTTTAGTTTTCTTTTTCCTAAAATTTCAGGAGTTCCAGTTTTTCCTGCAACAGAAATTGGAAAATTTCCAAAAAAAGCTTTTGCAGAACCATCTGTTGCAACCATTCTCATTCCCTTTTGAACAATTTTTAAATTATCTTCATTAGCAATATTTTCTCTAATGATTTTTGGATGCTTTTCATAAATAACTTTTCCGTCAATTGTCGTAATTTTTTTTACAATATACGGCTGATAAATTTTATTCATCGCAAGTCCAGCTATCCAGTTTGTAATTTGTAACGGGGTCACTTCTAATGAACCCTGACCAATGCTCATATTAAAAGTGTCACCAAGTCGCCAAACAGGGTCTATGGTTTTCTTTTTTGTTTCAGGGTCGGCTACAAGTCCAGCTTTTTCTCCGTCAAAATCAATGCCTGTTTTACTACCAAGACCAAACTTTTGATAATATTTTTTTAATCTTTTAACACCCAATCCTTCTTGTCCGTTAAATCCTCCTCCGATTGTATAAAAATAAACATTTACCGAATTTGCAATAGCTTTATACATATTTGTCCATCCGTGTTTTTTCCAGTCCTTAAAAACAGAGTATTGCCCCGGAAAATATGGGTTTGGAATTCTCAATTCTCCAGATGAATAAATTTGCTTATCAGGGCTAATAATTTTCTCTTCAAGCGCGCCGATGGCAACCATCGGTTTTACAGTTGAACCCGGCGCGTATAAACCGCTTGTCACACGATTAAATAATGGACTTCTTGAATTTGTTAAAATTTCTTTCACTTCTTCGGATTTGCGTAAAAATGCGTTGTTATCATAATTCGGATATGAAATCATCGCTATTATTTCTCCATTTCTCGGATCCAACGCCACAAGAGCTCCTTTTTTGTATCCTCGTTCACGCATATAATTATCCATAATATCATAAATCTTTTTCTGAAATTTTCCGTCAATTGTTGTTATTATAGTACTGCCTTGAATTAATTTTGATTTTTCAACAGTTCTTCTAATATCTCCTTTAACATTTTTTTCAAATTGCACAACGCTCGGAGTTCCTCGTAAATAATTTTGGTAAGTTTTTTCAATCCCTGTCTTACCAACATATTCTTCGGTAAAAGAATAGGCAGACGATATATCATTTATTTGCTCTTCTGTCGGAAATCCAACATACCCCAAAACATTTCCAAGAGCAGAGCCCAAAGAATAATATCTTTTATGACTTGCAATAATACTAATGTTCTCAGATTTGTCTATTAATGATTTAACATTTAAAATTTGTTCCTGACTTATATCTTTTACCAAAATATAACGATCGTATAAAATCTTAAAATCCAATTTATTTTGTTCAATAAATCTTTTTGCGTTTTTTCTTTCTGTATCACTAAACGAAGAAAAGTCTAAAAGCGCGTCAATGCTTGGGATACTAGATGCTAAATAATCCTTATTTCTATCCAATATCAAGCCCCTAGGTGGAAAATTTATAATTTCAAGAAACTGATTTTTTTGAGAGGAGGCAATCCATTTATTTTTTTCAAACAAAAACCATAAAAGCGCTGCGGATAAAATAATCCAAAAAATAAAAAAAAATATAAATATAAATCTTTTCAATTCAATTCTTTGAAATATAACCTCGCCTTTATCCTGAATTAATGCTTCGTCTTCCCAGTCCATTATGTAAATTATACAGAATAAAAAAACTGGGGACTTTCGAGCCCAAAAATTCCCACCCGACGGGTGAGACTATTATTCTATTATTAAAGCGCTATTAAAAAACTTCAAGTGATTATTTTATAAATAGTCAAAACCATTGCGCCATAAATAACATTAATCAAAAATACAAAAGCCAGATAATTTGGATTTTGATAATGAAGTAAAAGCCCCATAGCCATAAAATACATTAAAAGAAAAATACACAAAAACAGCAATATTCCAGAGATTTTATCAGAATTAACAAATCTATTCAAAAAAGTCAAAATAAGAAATGAAAATGAAGAAACAAAGAGAGTAAACGCTAATGGTCTTATGGCTAAAAAATCATCGAGTATTGAACCCACTATAAGATACACAAAAAAATATTTATTTTGTTTCAGAAAAAATATCAGCAACAATGGAGCTAAAAAAAATAATTCGGGATGAAAAACTTTTAAAATAGAGTTAAGGAATAAAACGAGGACGATTTTCATAATTTTACAAGTGCAAGCGACTAAGGGATAATAAAATAGTAGTCAGATGAAAAATTTGCTATTGGTTCAATTATTGCTTTTATAAAAGAAGTTTGATTCTCAACTTTTACAACTCTTCCAAAAATAAAATTCTGCGAATAAACTTTATCATTTCCATATGTCATCACTAATTCATCTTTTTCAATATCTTTTACTTTGGGGTCAATAAAATCTATTTCAATATATCCCAATCCAGTCGTTTTTCCGGTTCCCAAGAAAATCCCGTCAATATTTGAAATATTAAATTCAACTCCCGGATACTCTAAGCTTCTAATTTCCAAAAAATTTAATTTTGACCTATAAACCTTTCCAACTAGAAGAGAATTATCATCTAGCACAACTGCTCCTTCTTTTATTTTGTCAAACTTTCCTTCCTTAGATTCAATAATAGATTGTCTTTCCAAATAAATAACTCCGGCTTCTCCAATTTTTAAAGTCTTTAGCTGTACCAAATTTGGATATTTTGCTTTTAAAACTTCAAAAGATTGTCCGACCTGTGTTTCTTTTTCTTGTAATTTTAATTCTGCAAATTTTCGTAAAATTTTAAAATATTTTTCTTTATAATTTTCATTTTTCAAAATAGGAATAACCTGCGTGATTTTATTCCAAACTCCGCTTACAACAGATTGAAATTTTAGGGACATCCCGGTAGATTTTTCTTCTTGCGCCGCTACAAAAGGATGGAAACTCACAAAAAGCAACAAACCAGAAATTATTGCAACCCAAAATATTTTTCGTTTAAATGCTCTCATTTCTTCCCTTATTATAAGCAATTATAAGCTCAAAAAAAATGTGGATAACAATCGCTCGCTCAAATTAAAACCGCGAAAGCCGAAAAGTATAAAAGCTGAAAAAACAGATTTTTCAGCGCTAAAAACGATTTGTCGTTTTTAGCATTCATTTTTTGACTTTTCGGCGTCAAAAACAATAAATTGTTCTTGGCATTACATTAAAAATCTTTTATTTAAAGAAATTTCGCGACTAAAAAATAAACCTTGTTTATTTTTTAGCATAAAAAAATGAAAAATTAAAAATTTATGTACGCCATTCAATGGCGGACATAAAAAATTAATCCCTAAAACATCTCTTCTTATAGTATTCAAATTCCTCTATAGCCTTACCAACACCTCTTGCAACTGAATAAAGTGGGTCTTCTATTTTATTAACCTTAGTTTTTAATTCTCTTTCAAATAATGTCTCCAGATTCCCAAGCAAACTGCTTCCGCCTGTTAGATAAATTCCTTGGTTTATAATGTCTCCCAATAAATCAGGCGGCGTTAAATTGATAATGTCCTTTGTTTCTTCAATAATTTCCTGAATACTTGGCAATAATGCCTCTTTTAAATCCTGGCTTGTAAATAAAACCTCTTTTGGAAGCGCTGTTATCGCATCCCGTCCTTTTAAAACAAAGGTTTGATTTCTTCCAAACAAATCTCCTACTTTTATTTTTGCTTCTTCAGATTGCCCTTCGCCAATTATCAAATTATGCTTTAGTCTTACAGAATTAGCAATTTCATTATTAAATCTATCCCCAGCAATTTTTATGCTTTTTCCAACAACAATTCCGCCTAAAGAAATAACGGAGATTTCGGTTGTTCCTCCGCCAATATCAATCAACAAAATTCCTCTTGCGTCTTCAAAATCCAAATTTCCACCCAATGCCGCCGCAATTGGTTCTTCTATTAAATGCACATCTTTAAATCCAGCAGTTATTGCGGCTTCAACAGCTCCCCTTTTTTGCACTTCTGTCAAATTTAAAGGAATTCCAATAATAGCTTTTGGTCTAAAAATATAAAAATATTCTTTTCGTAGTTTATCTAAAATTTTTCCAAGAAAAATTCGCGCCGCGTCAAAATCTGTAACAATTCCATGCGACAGCGGTCTCAACACAATCAAATTTTGCGGAGTCCTTCCAATCATTTTTTTAGCTTCCTCTCCAACAGCAATAACACTATTGTTTCTTTTATTAAAAGCAATAACAGATGGCTGATGCCACACAATCCCCATCTTTTTTAAATACACCAGCGTATTGGAAGTCCCCAAATCTATGCCCAACTCCAATTGCTTAATCAACTTTGCCATCTTGATATTATACACAATATTTTAGTATGCTTGAGCAAATAACCAAGTGTGTACTGATTCCTTACCGCAATACACACATTTCCCAGCTTTTTGAGATATTTTATTATCTAGTGGTAAGCACCGAGTTGACGCTTTTGTTTCTTCTTTTATTTTCTTTTCGCATATTTCATTCTCGCACCAATTCGCCAAAATAAACCCGCGGGTGGCGCTCATAATATTTTTAAACTCGTCAAGAGTTTTTGCTGTCCTTATATTTTCTTCTGTGAATTTTTTTGATTTTTCAAAAAGATTATTTTGAATATCATCAAATAATTTTTCAACACTTTTTTCAATTTCGCCAAATTTAATAATCACTCTTTCTTTAATATCGCGTCTATATATTGTTGCGGTTTTATTTTCTAACTCTTTTAATCCTATTTCAATTCTTAATGGAACTCCTTTTAATTCCCATTTATTAAATTTGAATCCCGCTGAATTCCCTTCCGCGTAATCTACAACAACATCAAAATTACCAACAGGCAATTTCTGTAAAATTTCCTCAATATACTTTTTTATTTTTTCATCGTTTTTATTATCATATATCGGAATTACAACTATTTTAATAGGTGCGACATTTGGAGGAAAAACTAACCCATTATCATCGCCATGAACCATAATCAAAGCGCCGATTGACCGAGTTGAAAATCCCCAAGAAGTCTGCCAACAATATTGATTTTTTCCTTTTTTATCAAGATATTTAACATTAAACGCTTTTGAAAAATTTTGAGCAAGATTATGAGAAGTTGCGCCCTGCAAGGCTTTCCCGTCAGGCATTAACATTTCATAACTATAAGTTTCATCGGCGCCGGCAAATCTTTCTGAATCTGATTTTTTTCCCGGTATTCCGTAAATTGATAATTTTTTTTGATAACAATCTTGATACATTTGAAGCGCGCTTGAAACCATCTCTTGCGCTTCTTTATAGTTTGTATGAGCTGTGTGTCCTTCTTGCCATAAAAATTCTATATTCCTTAAAAACAAATAAGGTCTTTTTTCCCATCTGACAATATTTGCCCATTGATTTATTTTTAACGGCAAATCTCTATATGATTGAATCCATTTAGCAAACGATTCATACATCACTGTTTCAGATGTCGGTCTTATAACCAAAGGTTCTGCTAATTTTTCTCCTCCGCCAATTGTTACTACTGCTAATTCCGGAGAGAACCCCTTAATATGCTCTTTTTCTTGTCGCAATAAATTTTCAGGAATTAAAAGTGGGAAATAAGCGTTTTGCGCATTAAGATTTTCCTTGATGTTTTTATCAAGTTCTTTTTGAATATTTTCCCAAATTTTATATCCAAAAGGTCTAAAAATTATGGTTCCCTTTGCAGGACCATAATCAGCGAGTTCTGACTTCAATATAACATCATTGTACCAAGCTGAAATATTCTGCGATTTCTTTTTAATAAATTTTGATTGGTTGTCTAATTCTGTCTTCATTATTAAAGTATATCAAATTCTTCAAAAAATGTAATGTTAATTTCAAAATTTTAGTTATAATGCTATTAATGGAAAAAATTTGGCTCAACGAAACAAAGGATTTAGTCGGAAAAGATGTTGAGGTTTTTGGGTGGATTGATTCAATTCGCGACCATGGAAAAGTTATTTTTATTGATTTAAGAGATAGAAGCGGATTGCTTCAATGCGTAATAATACAAAGCAATCCGCATTTTGAAACCGCAAAAAATTCAAAGCCAGAATCTGCTGTAAAAATAATTGGAAAAATTCAAGAACGACCCGAAAATTTAATAAACCCAAACTTTGAAACAGGAAAGATTGAAATGTTTGTTGAAAAATTTGAAATTTTATCAGCCTCTGAAACTCCACCATTTCCAATTAACGAGAATGGATACAACATTGACGAGGCATTGCGACTTAAATACAGATATTTGGATTTGCGAAGAAACCGCCTTCAAAAAAATTTGATTATGCGACATAAAATTATAAAATTTATGCGCGACTATCTTGACAAGCAGGGATTTCTTGAAATTGAAACTCCAATTTTGACAAAATCAACTCCAGAAGGAGCGCGCGATTATTTAGTTCCATCAAGAATTGACAAAGGAAATTTTTACGCCTTGCCTCAATCGCCTCAACAATACAAACAACTCTTAATGGTAGCTGGAATTGAAAAATATTTTCAAATTGCGCGATGCTTCCGCGATGAAGACACAAGGGGCGACAGACAACCAGAATTTACACAGCTTGATATTGAAATGAGTTTTATTAAACAAGAAAATATTTTGCAATTGATTGAAGATTTATTTACTGAATTGGTAAAAAATATTTTGCCAAAACATCATATAGCTCAAACCCCTTTTCCGCGCTTAACTTATAACGAAGCAATGGAAAAATATGGAACAGACAAGCCAGATTTAAGAAAAAATAAAAATAATCCCAGCGAACTTGCTTTTGGTTTTGTTGTTGATTTTCCGATGTTTGAAAAAAAAGACCCCTCGACAAGCTCAGGGCAAGCTTCCAATTGGACAAGCGCCCATCATCCATTTACAATGATGAAAAAAGAGCATTTAAAATATCTTGATACTGGGGAGCTTGAAAAAATTTATGCTGATTCATATGATTTTATTTTGAATGGATACGAAATCGCAAGTGGTAGTATTAGAATCAATCAACCAGAAATCCAACAAAAAGTTTTTAATGTTTTAGGATTAACCGACGAACAGATTGAAATAAAATTTGGTCATATGATTGAAGCGTTTAAATTTGGAGCGCCACCACACGGAGGAATCGCGCCGGGAATTGACCGGTTTGTAATGTTAATACAAAACGAACCAAACATTCGCGAAGTAATTGCATTTCCAAAAACTAGCGAAGGCAGAGACCAGATGATGAAAGCCCCGAGCGAAGTTGACAAAGAACAATTAAAAGAATTGGGATTGGAAATTAAACAATACACATAAAAAACTCTTGAACTTGTTTTTTTATGATTTTGTTCTATAATAAAGATAGTTCTTATATTCACGGACTAGCATGAGGTGTACAAATGGCAAACCAAGAACATCTGGCAATACTTCGTAATGGAGTTGATGTATGGAATGAATGGCGAGAAAAGAACCCCGATGTCACCCCAGACCTCTCTGGACTGAAACTCAGAAATGTAGACCTCCGAAGGATGAATCTCTGGGGAGTAAGGGGCCTATCAAAGCAAATTCGTAAAAGGGTGCTTTACGCACTTAATGGGAGCTGGGAAAACGCAGACTAATCTACAGGGACGGGGTGCTTTGTAGATTTTTTTTACAAAAAAATTTTTATAATACCCACATAAATAAAAACATAACTTTATTTTTAATATGCCCATGAAAAAATTTGAGTAAATAAAATTCCACTCAAATTATATAAAATCCTTTATAATGCAATATCAATGAATAGAGAAAAAGTTTTACAACTTTTGAATAAATACATAAAAAATCCAAATTTGAAAAAACATCTGCTGGCGGCGGAATCACTGATGCGAGCTCTTGCAATAAAATATAATGAAAACCCTGAGATTTGGGGATTGGCTGGATTGATTCATGATTTAGATTGGGAACAAACAATTGATAACCCCGAGAAGCATTCTATAATTGCGGCTGAAATTTTAGAAAAAGAAGGATACCCCGAAAAAGTTATAAACGCTGTAAAAATTCACAATCATCTCCACGGTATTGAACCAAAAACAAATTTAGAAAAAGCGCTATATTATTGTGAAGAAATTACAGGATTGATTGTAGCAACAACATTAGTAACTCCGAGTAAAAAATTGGCTGATGTGACCGCCGAAAGAGTTTTAAGCAAATTTAAAGAAAAATCTTTTGCGCGCGGAGTTGACCGAGAAATAATTTTAAAATCAAAAGAATTGTTAGGATTAGAATTAAAAGAGCTAATTGAAATTGCGCTTGAATCAATGCAGGAAATCAGCGGCGAGTTGGGATTATAATTTTTCTACTCACTACACACTATATCCCCTTCCTTCGCCTTCCCTATAACTTGAATTGCGACTTCGTCGCCAGATTTTCCTGATTGAATCGGCTTTCTGTCAACTTGTATTGATTCAACGACTTGCCTAAACTTTTCCTCACCTGTTTTACTTTTTACAATAATTTCATCGCCGACTTTTAAATCAGCGCTTAAATCAACAATCGCCGCAGGAATGTGCGGAAAAAAATGTTTAACTTTTCCAATTTCTTCCATTTTGTACTGAACGAGTTATGAACGACCTTTGATATTATTATACAAAATGATTATTGTAAATTTTCCTTAATTTTATTCTACCTTTTTCCATTTTACGCCTGATGCAAACACATTTAACGCTTGATTATATTGCTCTTCGGTTGCTCTTATTGTTGCGTATCTTTTTTGACCAGGTGATTTGCTCTCAAGGAACGCTTTTAATCTTTTTGCAGTTGCTTCATCTATCCAGTCTATTATTATAGAAAGAGCGGGTTCATTTTTTTGAGTTCTAATAAAATCCAAAAACTCAAATACATCCATTGCTAAAAATTCTTTGCTAGTATCTTTTGGTTGCGGTTCGTTTTCAAATTGTTTAATTGTTTCCATAAAAATATTTTCTGGTTTCACCTCGCCATAATCCGCCAGCTGATGAAAAAGACGGGCGCGGAGAGACTCGAACTCCCAGGATTCGCTTTGGAGGCGAACCGTTTACCAGTTAACGAACGCGCCCATTTTTATCTTCGTTTTAAAATTTCAAACTCACGCTCCATTTGGAACACTCTCTTTTCCAATTTATCAACTTTTTCTATATCAGCCTTTTTATTTAATGTATCACGAACAGCTCTTAATTCTGATTTAATATCCAAAAGCTCATACATTACTCCCTGTAATGAATCTTCAATATTATTAAATTTGCCTTCAAATTTTTCATCAATTGATTCTAATTTTTCAGCAAATATTTTAAATTGCTCTTGAACATTTTCCAATACTACACCAGTATAATCAGACACCTCCCCTCTCTTTGGACTTCTAATTTTTATAACTTTTACTTTTTTCATTTCTAAATTATTGCCTGTGATTGATATTTATATATTTTCGCAAATTCGTATATTCGCGAATACTCCTTACTTTTTGGTTTCCTTATGTTCGGTTTGCTTTCTGCAATATTTACAAAACTTTTTCAAATTTAATTTGTACTCAGCTATTTTTTTCTTCCAAATATAATAATTCTGATTGCTACACTTCACACACTTTAATTTTATAAAATTTCTTGTTTTTGATTTTGCCATTTTTGCACAAACATATATTTATGCGGATTTTATACGCACATACGCAGAAATGAATTATGTAGACTAACGCAAAAAATTTTGCAACCTGCCCAACCTTAGGCCGGGAGGAGAATCGAACTCCTGTTCACGGTTTTGTCTGGCGGAGCCAGATCTCGCTTCGCGAGACAGACCGTTGCGTAATAATAATCATCAATAATAAGGTGCGAGGGAGACTCGAACTCCCGTAGAACGGTTTTGCAGACCGTTGCGTAGCCACTCCGCCATCGCACCATTTATTATAACTTATTATAATAAAGAATTTTCTATTTGAACCTTTAAATCTTCTTTTACTCTATGATTTTTTAATTGCCTCTCTCTTTTTGTTGCATCATATTTATTTTTATATGCTTCGTAATATATTAAATTCCAAGGATGATAATATTTTGTTGATTTTACTTTCCCTTGATTATGGGCTAAAATTCTAGCTTTTAAATCAGCTGTGTAGCCAATATAAACATCAGAATTTTTTATGCTTTTTAGCAAATAAACATAATACATTTTTATAACAATATTTTAACACATTCCTTGTTATATCGCAACTTTGCTATCGCGCTACAATCTTATCCCCTATTTCTATTTCGACATTTGTTTCAATTACGAGCCCGCATAGACTTCCCTGCTCAACCGAATCAACGATGTTTTTATTTTTTTCAATACTCAAAATTTTTCCTTTGCCTAAAATTTCCATACCTCTTTTAATTAAAATTTTATCCCTTTTTCTTAAATGCCCAAATTTTACTTCGCCACCGATTGTCTTTTTTTCAAAAATTTTATTAAACACAGCCAAGACTTCTAATTCACATTTTACTTCTCCAAACTTTTCTTTTTCTTCAATTATTTCCTTTAAACTTTCTTCGAGTTCATAAATAACTTCGCTTTCTAAAAATTTAATTCCGGAGTGTTTTATGTTATCCATAATTTCTTTCTGGTTTTTGATGTTAAATACAACAGCGATACTGCTAGTGTCTTTTAAAAGTCTTATATCTTCAGATGTAATTTGACCTAAGTCTGCTTTAATAATTTTTAATTTGATTTTTTTCTCAGTAGATAATTTTTGTAAAATATTTTCAATAGCTTCAAGCGAACCGATATGGTCTGCGCGAATAATTAAACTATACCCGTCTTTATTTAATTCTTCAGCCGATAAATCTCCTTCTGGAGAAATAATAAATTTTTCACGAACTAATATTTCTTTTGCAACTAAATTTTCTTGACTTTTTACTAAACTACTTTCATTAGAGATTATAAAAGTTTCTCCTGCGTTAGGCAATAAATTGAACCCTCCAATAATAACTGGCTCGCAAGCGACAACCTTATCTTTTTTTACACCAAAAGAATCTTCAATAAATTTTATTTTTCCGAATGTTGACGATGTTGCGATTAAATCTCCTGTTTTTAAATTTCCATTTTGTAAAATTACTGACGCCAGAATTCCTTTTTTATTATCTTTAATTGCTTCCAGGATATACCCTTCAGCTGATTTTTCTGGGTCAAATTTTAATTCTTTCATTTCACTTACCAAAAGCACCATTTCTAAAAGGTCGCTAATACCAGAACCATTTAATGCTGAAATTTCAACACAAGTAATATCTCCACCCCAATCTTCTGTCATCACGCCGACTTCTGATAATTGTTGTTTTACTTTTTGAAAATCAACATTTGGCTTGTCTGCTTTATTTAAAACCACAATAAATGGAATTTTGTAAACCAAGAGCAAATCTATTGATTCTTTTGTTTGTGGTTTTATTCCTTCATCAGCCGCGATTATTAAAATTGCGATGTCCGCAATTTGCGCTCCCCTGTCTCGCAAACCCATAAATGCTTCGTGACCGGGCGTGTCAATAAATGTAATTTTTTGATTATTATATGTAATTTCAAATGCCCTAACTTTTTGTGTAATTCCGCCGGCTTCTTTATTAATAATACTTTTTTGAAAATTAGAATAAGTTCTCAATAAAAATTCTAGAAGAGTTGTTTTACCGTGGTCTACATGACCTAAAATTGTGACAATAGGAGGTTTATTCATAATAAATTCAAAAATCAAACGCTAAAAATGACAAGTCGTTTGCAGAGCCGAAAAATAATGCTGAAAATGATAATTCATTTTCAGCGACGGAAATGACGAAAACTTATTTTTCGTCATTTCCGTCATTATCGGCATTCAAAAATACAAAATGACAAATCAAAATGTAAAAAGGTCGTTAAAAAATTTGATAATTTACTATTATAATACATAAATTATGTATTTACTATATTTTAGATGAATGTAAAAAACCCGAAAAATAGCCACAATATCAGGTATTGACACTAAAAAAATGTATGGTATAATTAGTATAGTTCGCTATCCCAACAAGGAGAAAAATCAAAGACTACGATGCTGACTATCTAGTCTCGGCTGCTACCGGGACGGTAAACCAAAACCGAATAGCGTCCAGTTGGCAACTGGAGCAACCGCGACATAGCAGTAGGTCGCGGTTTTCTAATTGTCTTAACTTTTTTATTTATTTTTTACTAAACTTTTCAAAAATTTTTCAACTGGCAGGGTATTTAAAATATCTTCATTCTCTGCCCAGCCTCTTCGAGCTTGTGAAACTCCTAAGCCAAAAAAGTGAAACTGTGAGTAATGATGGGCGTCAGTTCCAATAGTCATTTTTACTTTTTGAGCAACACATTTTTTAATATATTCATCTTTCAAATCCAATCTATACGGTTGCGCGTTAATTTCTAAAATTGTGTGTGTCTTTTTTGCAAAGTCAATAATTTTATTAATATTAATTTCATATCCTGGTCTTTTGTTAATAAGCCGTCCTGTTGGATGAAAAATACAATCAATGTTTTTATTTACCATTGCTTTTTTCATTCTTTCGGTTTGGTCGCTTTTTGATAAATTAAAATTTGAGTGGATAGCTGCTCCGACAAAATCAAGTTTTTCCAAAATTTCATCGTCAATATCAAGTGAACCATCTTTTAAAATATTAACTTCAGCTCCTGTTAAAATAGTGAATTTAGAATTTAGATTCTCTAATTTAGAATTTAATTTTTTAATTTCAATAATTTGCATTAATAACCTTTTTTCATCAAGCCCATTGGCTATTTTTAACGATTTTGTATGGTCGGTTATGCAAATATATTCCAATCCAATTTTTTGAGCATAGTCACTCATCTCTTTTATTGAATTTTCTCCCTCGCTCCAAGTTGTATGGAGTTGCAAATCCCCTTTTATGTTTCCATATTCTACAAGTTTTGGCAATTGATTTTTTAAAGCTAATTCAATTTCATTTTTTCCTTCTCGCAATTCTGGCTCAATATATTGCATTTCTAATTTTTCATAAATTTCTTCTTCAATTTTCCCAACAATCAGAATTTCTGCTTCTACATTTTTAATTTGAAACAGTCCGTACTCGTTCAACTTCCAATTTTTCTTAATTGCTAATTCGCGCAATTTAATATTATGCTCCTTTGAGCCCGTAAAATATAAAAGCGCGGCGCCATAACTGTTATCTTGCACAACTCTTAAATCAACATCTATTCCGTTTTTTAACCGCACCATTGTTTTTGTTTCTCCTTTTGCGTATATATGCGCAACTTCATCAAATTTTATAAAATGCTCCATTGCTTTTACTGAATCATTTGAAATCGCTAAAATATCAATATCGCCAATTGTTTCTTTTTTTCGTCTATATGAACCAGCTATTACTGCTTTTTTTATTGCTCTGCTTTGTTTTAAATAATTCAATAAATTTTCCGCTATTGGAATAACAGAGCCTAAAATAAACTTTCCCTTTCCTTGTTTTAAAAATTCAATTCCTTTTAAAATTCTTTCTTCGCTTTTTTCCCCAAACCCTTGTAGATTTTTTATTTTATGTTTTTTACAAGCTTCTTCTAAGTCTTTTAAATTTTTAATTTTTAATTCCTTATAAAGTTTATAAATAATTTTTGCCCCAACTCCTTCAATAGCAGACAAAGTTTCAACATCAACAGGAATTTCTTTTTTAAAAATTTCCAGTTCTTTAATTTCTCCGGTTTTTAAATATTCAATAATTTTTTCAGCCACAGAAACTCCAACTCCAGAAATTTCTTCAAGCCCCTTTTCTCCGCTTTTTTTAAAAATCTCTTCAATATCATTATCAACTGTTTCAATAGCGAGCGCGGCGTTTCTATAGGCTTGTGGCTTAAATTGAATATTTTTCATTTCAAGATAAATAGCCATTTGCTCAAAAAGTTTAGCAATTTCCGAGTTTTTCATTATTTTTATTATATGCTCTTTGCCCTGAAACTGAAACCAATTTATGACTCGCTATTATTGTATAATTGTAATAATGCTACAAATTTACAACACGCTTACGCGAAAAAAAGAAGAGCTTAAAGCAATAAAAGACAAAAAAATTGGAATGTATGTTTGCGGACCAACTGTTTATGGACCAAGTCATTTGGGTCATGCTCGAACATATATAATTTTTGATTTTATCAGAAGATTTTTGGAATTTTCAAAATACAAAGTCAAATTTATTATGAATATCACCGATATTCATGACGATATTTTGCGTGAAGCAAAACGATTAAAAATTTCTCCTAATCAATTAGCCGAAAAATATTCAAAAGAATTTTTTAATGATTTAGAAACTTTAAAAATAAAAAAATCATTAAAAAATCCAAGAGTAAGCGATAGCGTAAAAGAAATAATAAATTTAATAAAAATTTTAATAAAAAAGAACTGCGCGTACAAAACAAAAGATGGAGTTTATTTTAGAATTAGTAGCTTAAAAAATTATGGCTCTCTTTCTGGGAGAAAAATTGAACAAACCTTAACTGGAACTCGCGTAAAAACTGACAAATATGAAAAAGAAGAAGCGACAGATTTTGCTTTATGGAAAATTACTCCGCCAGTCGCAGCTCCTTCTGGAATTGTTAAATTAGAACATAAAGAAATCCCAGAAGAAAAAACATTTGATTGGGTTTTTGATTCACCTTGGGGGAAAGGCAGACCCGGTTGGCATATTGAATGCTCTGCTATGTCAAAAAAATATTTAGGAATTCCATTTGATATTCACGGAGGAGCTATTGACTTAATTTTTCCGCATCATGAAAATGAGATTGCGCAATCTGAATCGGCGTTTAATAAAAAACTTGCAAATTATTTTTTACATTCAGGACTTTTGTTCGTTGATGGGAAAAAAATGTCTAAGTCTCTTAAGAATTTTACAACTATTAACGAATTTTTATTAAAACAACAATTTACTCATTCACCAAGATTTTTAAGATTTTTTATTTTTAGCCATCATTGGCGCTCTGTGATTGATTTAAACGAAAAAACATTGCTTGATGCTTTTAATAATTTCGTTGCGATAAATGAGTTTATTACAAAATTAAAAATAAATGGCACAAGAAACAAGAAGCAAGAAACAAACAAGATACAAACAGAATTTGGAGAAAATTTTGAATATTTTAAACAAAAATTTATTGCGTTCTTGGAAGATGATTTTAATAGCGCGAGAGCTATTAATTATTTGTTAAAATTTATAAAAAAAGTTGAATCGCAAAATGAATTTAATCCCGAATTATTAAAAATATTAAAAGAATTTGATAAGTTTTTTATATGTTTTTTTCCATGGACAAAAATTGATTCAAAAACAAATGAATTAATTAAACAAAGAGAAACATTACGAATTGAAAATAAATATAATGAATCAGATGAAATCAGAAATCAACTACAAAAACAAGGAATTATTCTGCAAGATGAAAAAGAAAAAACCTTGATTGTAAATTTGAATTAGATTTTAAAAAAAACAAACCCCAAAATCCGCGCTGAATTTGGGGTCAAGTTGCCAATTGGCGAAGGCTAAGGGTCAAGCATATCGCTTACAGACGATTGATTTTTCCCTATAGCAACGACACCTTCTTCTTGGCTGCGAAGAGTTTCTTCGAGTATGTCAGTAACGGATAGTAAAAGACCCCTTGCGGCAGCTTTAAGGAGCCACGACGGGACTTCCACTTCATCTATTAACTCGCTCTGGATTGCCATAGAGCAACCCTCCCTTGTATCAAGAATGCTAATTTAATTATAACACAAAAAGTCAAGAATATCAGATTTTATGAATTATTTTTATTTATTTTACTAAATCCAATTCTTTAACTTTTTCCCAAGAATTTTCATCAAAGACTATAATTTTATCGCTACTTAATACATACAAATAATCGTCTAAATAAATTGCGCGCTTGACTGAATAGCCACTTACAGCTTTAAGCAATTCAATCTTGTCATTTTTATAAGAAATTACATATCCTCCGCTTCCTGTTGGTAAAAAGAAAATCTGATGCTTATCATCTCGCAAAAAAGCGCGGTGGTTATTTAAAACTTCAGACCAGCCATCTTTTAATAAGTATCTATCTAATTCAATTGGTTTTTCAGCCGAAGAAACATCAAAAAGAGATGCTTTTATTTGAGAACTCTCCTGTCCAATTCCTAAAATTCTATCTTTACCGATTGGTTCAAGATATGCTGAATATCCCGGAATTTTTAATTCCCCCTTTAAAATTGGATTTTGTGGATTGCTTAAATCTAAAATATAAAAAGGGTCTGTTTGTCGAAAAGTTACCAGATATCCTCTGTCGCCAACAAATCTTGCCGAATAAATTCTTTCAGTTAAGCCTAAATCCTGCGCAGAACCATCTATTGATAAATCTTTATTTAAAACATATACATCATTTGCGCTTTTATCTCGAGTACTGCCGCCAAGCCACCAAACTCCCGAACCCTTATCTCCAACTGTTATGGCAATTCGTAAATTATTTTTATATTCATCCAATGCAAACTGATTTAAGGGACGCCCTGGAATATTTCCAGTATTTGAAATATCAAAATTGCTTAAATCTATTTTTACAATGCCTGTTCTTTCAAATTCTCTTTTTTTGTCGTCATAATATGCTAAAAAACTATTATTCAAATCTGTTTCAAATTTAAGCCTATCGTCAACTTTTAATGAGCTTTTATATTTTTGAATTAGATATTCTAATTCAGTCATTTTTGCAACTTCGCTAATATCATATGCCTGCAATTTAATCAACCGAGACAAAATCTCACTCGAAATTAATCCTTTTCCTTTTGCTTCAAAAAACTGATTTAGTAATTTTAATGTTTCAACTTGATATGGATAAGCGATATAAAGCGATTGGCTTGACATATAAACAACCGAGTCATTTTGCGATCCGACAAATGAAACATTTTTTTCAATATTTCCAGAAACCGCATCAACTAACATAGCTGTAAAAGTAACATCAACTGACATAATATCAACAGGATGATAAATTCCAACACACTTAATTTCAATTGGCGCGCCATTGAGCGAAAGAGGACTTATTGGACAAAGCTTTCCGTCGTTTATATAATTTTTCGTTATCAAATAAATTTTATTTTCATATAAACGAGAAGTAACGATAGAGGTATCGCTTTCAAGTTTTAATATCCATTTTTTTTCTGGGTTTGCAGGATTGGAAACATCATATCCTACGATTTCTTGATTTGCGAAAACAACAAGAATCTTTTTATCTTTTAATAACAAAAGATTTCCATTTTTATCAATTTTTCCAGATAAGCCTAATTTATCAATCGGGAAAGCGCTCACAATAGTTGTATTGCCATATTGATATTTTGATGGCATAATTTCAGCTCCGCTTGAACCTCTCAAAATCGGAAAATATCCTTCTGAAGAATAAAAAATATTTTGTCCATCAGTTTTTATAATATCCGGTTCATCAATCCCTTTAACTTGCGCATTTGTCTCCGAAACTCTTTCTGCGGATGCTGATGTTGGAGCTAAAACACTTCCTGCTTCCATAAAAACCATTTTATCAACACTACTAGAAAGTCCAGTAATTCCAAACTCTCCACCTCTACTAAATACTCCCATATAAGAAATTTTATTTTGTCCTTGAATTAAATAATCTTTAAATTCACTCTGAGAAGAAAATCTTTTAAACGCAAAAGAGCCGCTGATTTTTTGGCTTAAAAATTTTTGTAAAAATTTTACACCTTGATTTCCAATTTTTTTACCAGTTTCCTTGCCATACCAACTTGCATAAAATTCTTTTACAACTTTTGATGTTTCATTTCCATAATAACCAGTAGCCCCTCCTTTAATTACATACCCAGCTTTTATAAGGCATGCCTGAATATTACTTGTGTTTTTACTTCTCTGCCCAAAAGAACCAATTTTTAATTCTTTCGGAGAACAAACAGCGGCAAATGTAAAATTAACAACCAAAAATAAAAAAAACAACGCAACTATTATAAATAAATAATTCTTTTTCATTGTATAAATATTATACACAATTTTTAAAAATGCCTATTTTAAAAAACCAAAAAACCTTGTTTTTGATTTTTTAACGCCAAAAACAATCCATCATAAAATAAATTTTTGACATCATTTTTGGTATTTATAACGATTTATGTTCAACTTCTGCTACTTTTTGTATAGTTTGAATTACTACATCTGGATTAACCGAGATGCTTTGAATTCCCTGTTCAACCAAAAATTCAATAAATCCCGGAAGGTCTGACGGAGCTTGTCCGCAAATTCCAGAGTATTTTTCTTTTTCTTTTGCTGACTTTATTGCCATAGATATCATTTGTTTTACAGCTGAATTATTTTCATTTGTAATTCCCGAAATAATTTCTGAATCCCTATCAACTCCAACAACAAGCTGGGTTAAATCATTTGAGCCTATTGAAAACCCATCAAAAATTTCTAAAAATTCATTTGCAAGTATTACATTGCTTGGAATTTCGCACATCACATACACCTCATATGACGCTGACTCACGCTTACCTAAAATTCGTTCAATAATTTCTAAAACTTTTTTCCCTTCTTCTGGAGTTCTGCAAAATGGAACCATTATAGAAATATTATCTAATCCAAATTCAAATATTACTTTTTTCATAGCTAAAACTTCTAACTCAAAAGCTTGTTTAAATTTTTCATCATAATACCTTGATGCGCCACGCCAACCGATCATCGGATTTGATTCTTCTGGTTCATAAAGTTCTCCTCCTAAAAGATTTTTGTATTCATTTGTTTTAAAATCAGAAAATCGGACTATAACTTTTCGCGGATAAAATGCGGTTGCAATTTTTGCTACCCCACTCGCTAACTTATCAACATAAAATTGTTTTTTATCCTCATATCCAACCGTAAGCTCATCAACTTTTTTAATTAACTCATCAAATTTGACTCTTAAAATTTGAGAATTGAAATTTTCTTGCGTCTTGTGTCTTGTGTCTTGTGATTTCCGAATATCCTCATAATTTATCAGGGTATTTGGATGTATGCCTATATCTCCAGCAATAATAAACTCTTCCCTCGCCAATCCAATTCCATCAACAGGCAAATAATATTTTTCAAACGCTTCATCGGGCGAACCGATGTTCATCATAATTTTTGTTTTTGTTTTGGGTATTTCTAAAATTCTGTTCTCTATAATTTCAAATTCAATAATTCCTTTATAAATTTTTCCAACAGAACCCGACGAACAATCAATTGTTATTTCATCGCCGTTTTTTATTTTATTCATCGCTCCTGAAACTCCGACAACGCAAGCAATTCCCAATTCCCTTGAAACAATTGCCGCATGAGCTGTTCTCCCTCCTTTTTCAGTAATAATCCCGGATGCGATTTTCATAATCGGCTCCCAATCAGGGTCGGTCATTTCTGTTATCAAAATTTCTCCTTCTTTAAATTTTTCAATTTCATTGGCGTTTTTAATAATTCTCGCCCTTCCATTCGCTATCTTTGAACCAATCGCAATACCTTTTAATTCGGGTTTGTTTAAAAATTGTTTTAATTTATATTCAAAATAAGAACTTTTATCTCTTGATGATTGAACGGTTTCTGGTCGAGCCTGAACAATATAAATTTTTCCGTCAATGCCGTCTTTTGCCCATTCAATATCCATGGCTTTTCCATAATGTTTTTCAATCAACAATCCAAAATTAGCAAGCTCAACCACTTCATCATCATTTAATGAAAAATTATTTTTTTCTTGTTCAGTTGTTTTGATTTCTTTTATTGTATTTTCTCCACCTTGCCCGCCAAAACTCAAAGAGTGTCGGCGGGTATAGACAATCTTACTAATTTTATTTCCTAATTTTTTTTCAATTATTGATTTTAATCCTTTTTCAAGTCCATGCTTAAAAATAACAAATTCATCCGGAATGATTTTTCCCTGCACAATCAATTCTCCTAATCCAAAAATTGAATTTATTACGATTACATTGTTTAATCCAATATCTGGCTCTATTGTGAACATAACACCGGATGAACTAATATCCGAGCGAACCATTTTTTGAACTCCAACAGAAAGCTTTACTTGAAAATGGTCAAATCCTTTATCAACTCTGTAAGAAATAGCCCGAGCTGTAAAAAGAGACGCGAAGCATTCTTTTATTTTTTGCAATAATTTTTCATCGCCAACAACATTTAAAAAAGTTTCTTGCTGTCCGGCAAAACTTGCGGTCGGTAAATCTTCTGCGGTCGCGCTGCTTCGCACCGCGACCGCAGAAGTTAGAAGTTTATTATTGTTAGATATTAATTGTCCATATGATTTTACAATTTCGTCTTTAAGGTCTTCTGGGATTTTTCCGTTCTTTATTAAATTTCTTATTTGCTCCCCGGTTTTTTGCAAACTTTTTATATTTTTTATTTCTAATTTTTCTAAAATTTTTTTTATTTTTTCTTCAAGCTGATTTGATTGTAAAAAATAACTGAACGCATCCGCGGTTGTCGCAAAACCATTTGGAATTCTAACGCCTTGCGGAGTTAATTTTTGATACATTTCTCCAAGAGACGCGTTTTTCCCGCCAACAACAGAGACATCGCTATTTGAAATTTCGCTAAAAAACTTTATGTAGTTAGACATTGATTCAAAAATTATTTTTCAAAATTGCTACTGCCTTCTTAATTATCGCAGTTTTTGAAATTTCTTCAAATTCTAAAAGTTGTTCTGGCGTTCCACTATGAGGCATTTTTAAAACCGCGAGTGAATGAATTGGAATTTTAATATTTTGTAATGCACTCCTTATTACTTCGCCAATTCCTCCTTCAATATAATGGTCTTCAACTGTAATTATTGCTTTTGCATTTTTTATAGCTTCCATTAGTTTTTCTGCGTCTATTGGTTTTATTGAATATAAATCAATAACTTTTACAAACACGCCTTGCGATTTTAATTCATCACTTGCTTTTATTGCTTCGTGTAAAGTTATGCCTGCTGAAATTATTGCGATTGAGTCCTGCTCATTTTCTCTTACAACTTTAAATCCTCCAATTTCAAAATTTTCATCGTTATTATAAATCACAGGCGTATCTTTTCGCGTTGTTCTTATGTAAACAATCCCGTTATGTTTTATTGCTTCTTCAACTAATTTTTCAGTTGACACTGCGTCTGATGAATATAAAACAACACTTCCAAAAACACTGCGAAACATAGAAATATCTTCTAATCCCATTTGTGAAACTCCATCTTCTCCAATTGACACTCCGCAATGAGAACCAACAATTTTTATATTTGCGTTAGAATACGCTGACATTCGTATTTGGTCAAACGCGCGAGTTAAAAATGCCGCAAATGAAGAAATAAACGGAATTTTTCCTCTTTTTGAAAGACCCAGCGCAACTCCGAGCATATTTTGTTCAGCAATAAACATTTCAAAAAATCTACTTGGGTATTCTTTTTCAAAAATTTCAGAAAATGTTGAATTTTTTGTTTCAGCGTCAAGCGCAACTATATTTGGATATTTTGGATAAAGTTTTTTTAATGCTTCGCCGTAAGCTTTTCGCGTTGCTACCATATCACCAATTTTATATTCTGGGATTTGTTTTAAAATTGAAAATTTGAAATTTGAAATTTCTTTTGATTCTGGTTTTAATAATTCTATCTTTACAGATTTATCTACTTCACCTAATTCTACTAACGCTTTTTTTAATTCTTCTTCATTCAACACTTTTCCGTGCCAACCTTCTTTATTTTCTAAAAATGAAACGCCTTTGCCTTTTATTGTTTTTGCGATTAACATTACAGGCTTGTTTGAGTTGAGCGCCCTTTGGTACGCTTTGATTATTTCTTTAAAGTTATGTCCATCTTTTATTAAAATTGTTTCCCATCCAAATGTAGAAATTCTTTTTGCGTATTCCTGAATATCCCAACCATACATTGTTTCGCCTCTCTGCCCCAATCTATTAACATCAATAATTCCTACCAAATTATTAAGTTTATAATAATTCGCGATTTGGAGCGCCTCCCAATTAGAGCCTTCTGACATTTCGCTGTCTCCCAAAAGAACAAAAGTTTTATAAGGTAATTTATCCAAATATTTCGCGTTCAAAGCCATACCAACCCCAACACTTAAACCTTGCCCCAAAGAACCAGAAGCAATTTCTGCGTATTTAAAATTCGGTGTTGGATGTCCTTCTAATGGACTATCAAATTTTCTTAATTTTAATAAATCGTCTTCTGATAATACCGAAAATGTTGAAAATTCAAAAAAGTTATTTTTTGAATTTTCAACGCCGAAAACTTGGTTTTCGGCATTGTTTTTCAGCGCAGAAAGCTGATGAAAAACACTATCGTGTTTTTCATCGCTGAAAACGACTTGTCGTTTCCGGCATTTATCGCTTTCTGCTTTTCCAAGAACCGCATACATTGAATATAATAATGGCGCAGAATGTCCTTTTGATAAAATAAATCTGTCGTTGTTCGGATTTTCAATATCGTCCAAATTAAATTTAAAAAATCCTCCGCAAAAAAGCGCTGTCAAAAGTTCAACTGATGACAAAGACGAAGTCGGATGCCCTGAACCAGCTTTTGTTGTAGAAATCAAAATATAACACCGAATTAGTTTAGCTATATTCTGCAAATTTAAAAAAATTACCATTAATTAATTTTACATCAATTTGCGTTATATGTTTTTACGCTATCAACATTTTAGCTTCTAGCGTTAAATTATCAATTGTTTTTCTTGAAGCTCCGGCAATTTTTTGAATATAATTTGCGTCAAATTTCAAAAAATCTTCTATTAATATCACATCCTGCGATATTAATTTTTGAAAAATTTGAATATTTCCCGAAATCAAAATTGTAATCGGATATTTTTTGCTGTTCTCAATCATTTTTTCTAAGGATTCTCCAAACGGATACCCCCAAGAAGTAATTTTTATTTGCCTGCATTCACTAAAATTAATTGCGTCAAAACTCAATCTTGTATTAGTTGAAATCCAAGGTATAAAATTTTCTCCACTTTTTTCTTTTATGTCCAACACCCTTGAAAGAGAATACAGCGGAGTATGAACACTTGTTTTTGTGCCCCATCTTTGATGAAATTTACATTCAATTAGATATTTTTTGCTATCTTTTTCCGCCAAAACATCAATTTCGTGTTTTACACATTTTCCTTTCATAATTAAATTAACTTGCGTGTTGTATCCATAGTACTCCAATAATTTTGCGAAATATTTTTCAAAAGGAAAACCCGTTGGACCTAATTCAAAAATAGCTTTTTTAAGATTTAATTTAAGCGGAAATATAGGATTTTCTTTTTTGAGTTTTTGAAAAACTTGCCTGTAAAGTTGTTCTGATGAAATTTTAGAAGGTAATTTTTTTACAATTTCTCTACAAATTTTTTCTCCCAAATCATAACTCCCACCAACGCGCGCAATGCAAGATTTAATTTTTTCTTCAGAAAGCGGTTCTATATCTCCGGATTTTTTAATAACTTGAATCATTATGATGGTAATTGCACAAAAAATTCAGTTCCTTCGTTTTCGAGTGATTCTAGCCAAATCTTTCCTTTATGCCCTTCTACTATCATTTTAGCGATAAACAAACCCATTCCTGTTCCGACATTTTCTCCGACAACAGCGTTTTTTGCGCGAATTATTTCTCTAAACATATAAACCTGCTCGTCCTGTGGAATTCCAATGCCAGTATCTTTTATTGAAACCAGTATTCCATTTTTTTCTTCATCTTCTCCGCCAGCTGGTGAATTTTCAGTTTTGTCCACCTCGGCTTCACCTTGGCGAGACGGGTATCTTGCCTGCCCGCCATTTACCTGAGGCAAAGCCGATGGTAGGCGGGTATCTTGTATCTTTATTACAATTTCGCCTCCTTGCCTGTTATAAATAATTGCGTTATCAATAAGTATTTCAAATAATTTTCCGATTGTTATTTTGCTAGCTTCTATCTCATAACCAGCTCTCACATTAAAATCTACCCTGACATTTTTTTCAGAAATTCTATATTTAAATTTTTCCAAAATGTTTCCGATGATTTCATTAACTTTGATTTTTTCTTTATGCCAATATTTTGAACTGCCAATTTCAGACAAAAACAGCGCGTCTTGAATAATTGTCGCGACATTTTTATGGCTTGCTTTAATTATTGTAATTGCTTCAGATAATGCTTCTTGATTGTTAATATTTTTTTCCAATGTTTCACTTGCCCAGCCAATTCTTGACACAGGAGTATTTAATTGATGCGAAATTGTTGTCAATAATTTACCTTTAACATTAGAAAGTTCTTTTTCCTTTTCTAACGCTCTTGTCAAGCTTCCAATCTCTTTTAATTCCCCAGTCATTTTATTAAATTGATTCACCATATCTTGTAATTCATCATCGGCTTTTATGTCAATTTTATAATCCAAATTTCCTTCACCTATAATTTTTGCTCCGCGAACCAATTCTCTTATTGGACTCAAAACCCCTTTTGCGACAAAATAAGATAACAAAAGAACTAAAATTACTACAATCATAATAACAAAAACAATGTTTCTCGTTGTTTCTCCAATAATTGCGTAAACTTCTTTTTTTGACCATTCGGCAATAATTTGCCAATTAAAATTTGATATATATTTTGTGGACGATATAACATCTCTTGCATCACTTGGAACAAAATTATTCGCATCAGTTGAATAAGCGATTATTCTATTTTTTGAATCTAATAAATAAACTAAACCAGTTTTTCCCAAAACAGAATTTTTAATAATTGCTTTGATTGGCAAGAGGTCTGTTTTAATAATCAAAACCCCGATTATTTTATTTTTGCTATTTTTTACAGGAGACGCAATTGTCATTAACGGCAAATCAGCGTCAAATTCAAGAGCGCTAAAATATATTTTTCCACCTGATGCACTTACAAACGCCGGGTCATTAGTTCTATCTACTGCTCCAGTGTCTTTGCTACTTGTCATTACTCTTGCAGTTTCAATTCCAACTTTACAATCTTTTGCAACCGCGCAAACAAAAACCGCGCTTTTAATATTCGGGTTTAATTTGACTATTCCGTTTAATAAAAATTTCTGATTGCTAATTTTTGGCTGCGCATAATCTTCATATCCAACAACAATCTGAATTTGAGAAATTATATTTCCAAAGAATTTTTCAATTTCAATTGATTTTTGATTTAATAAATTTTCTTCAATCAACCTTACATCTTTTATGTGTAAAAAATACATCGCGAAAACGGTTATTATAGAAATAATAATTACAGGAACAACTCCTAATATCAAAAAATACTTAAAAAATTTTTTCTGCAATTTGCTCATTGCTAAACTCCGGAAAATGTAAAAATAGTTTTCAGTGTTTTTAGGGCGATGATTAAATCTAGCGCTAACGACCTGTTCTTAATATAGTATATATCATATGCCAATCTTTCTTTGGCGTCTTTAATAGTATTACTATTCTTTCCATGAATTTGAGCCCACCCTGTTAATCCCGGTTTTATAATTGTTCCAATTTGATAATAAGAGATTTCTTTATTGAGATGATTATGCAAATTGATATATTCAACTCTTGGACCGATAAAAGATAACTCACCCTTCAAAACATTTATAATCTGCGGAAGTTCGTCTAATCTTGTTTTTCGTAAAAATTTTCCAAACCAAAAAACTCGCGATAGATTTTGACTTGACCCTAAATTAAGTTCATTTCCTTCAAATAAAGAATCCTTTGCTTCAGTATTTTTTAAACTGCGCATAGTCCTAAATTTATATATAGTAATAACTTTTTCACGCAACCCAACTCTTTCTTGACTAAAAATCACAGAACCCCAAGAACTTAATTTTATTAACAACACAATAATCGGGAACAAAACTATAAGAACAACAAAAAGCGCCAATGAAAGAATTATGTCTGCTAATCTTTTCACAAATAAATAAAATCCGTTTTTTGGAATTATTTTTTCTAAAAACCAACTTTCCTCTAATGCGTCTAACGGAATTTTTCCAAAAACATTTTCATAAAATTCGGCAAAACTTAATACATCAACTCCCAATAACATTTGCTTATATATATGCTGCGATAAATTTTTATCTCTTCTAAATTCAGAAGTAACAAGCATCGTGTCGATATTATTATTTTTTATAAGCCCCTCTATCTCATTTTCATTAAACGCCTCGATGTGAATTTTAATTTTAAATCCCAATTGCGGATTTTCACCCAAAAAACCAACAAGCTCTTTTACATTATTGCCTCTTCCTAAAATTAAAATATTAAGAATGGGTTGCGCTGAAATAAAACTTTTTAGCAA
>JBBTQG010000041.1:0-7311 GCA_038065795.1 Patescibacteria group bacterium
GTTTTTGCGCGTAATTTATTACAAAAGCGTAATAAGCGACTATAAAGAAATATCGTAGTAAGCCAGCGTACGCTTGAGGCAGGTTGCCTTGTTGCTCTCCAACAAGTCGCGCGTCGCCAAATCGAGCAAATTTGTCTAAAAAGTTATTTCCGGATAATCCAACGCTTACAATTGAAAATCCAATTAAAACGAGAATGAGCAAGGCTGGAATATTTATTGTCCATTTTAAGAATGCTTCTGACCAGTCAGCCCATTTTTGTCCGGATTTAGGTATAGCCCACGCAATAACAGCTAAGGGTAAAAGCCCGACTAAAAATGTTACCATAACAAATCTTCCGACAAAAAGTCCAGCAAAAATAAACATTATTGTTGTATAGACAAAATACAGAACTAAAACAACCAAATTTCCAAATAAGGCGTACATATGTTGCATTAATTCCGCGTCTCTATCGCCACTCGGATCAATATTTTGAGGCAATAAATTAGCAAGGTCTTTGGCATTTTCAGGATTTACAAATGATAATAAACTCGTATGTATGGCGGTTCCTATTTTGCTTCCTCTTCCGCCTTCTTCATTTGAACCAATAGCAGAACTGCAAGGCAGTGAATTTCCACCCGGTGGAACTCCTTCAAATTGGCACGCGAGATTTTTTGTTATTACAAAAGATACGAAAAAAATTTCTTTGGCGATTAAAAATGTAAAATTTATTAAAAACGCAATAACAAGAATTTTAAAAATAATGGTTTTCGCTTCATCGTCTCTGCCTACAATATACATAAATCCAGAATATAATCCAAGAAAAATCAGAACAACATATGCGATATTTTTAAAAGTGTTCCAAATAAACGGAGCGAGCGTGCTGGCGTCAAATGGATTCATAACAGCAAATATATTTATTAGATTAGCGGCTAATCCGCCAAGCCATTGAAATATTTGTCCCACGAAAGGAAGTAAATAATTCAAAAACCCAGCCATTCCAGCAGCAATGTCGCCAGCTACAGCGCCTCCTATTGTTTTAAATCCCAAAACACCGCCTATTGCAGCCAATCCAGCAAGACCTCCCCAAATTAACAACGGCGCTATTCCTCTATTGGCATATCTTTGAAATTTTTTCATTGGTTATTTTAACTTCACCCTCCTTGAATTAATTAATTCAAGGACATTTCCAAGTAGTCCTTTTATAAGTTTAATGGGAGCGTTAATGATTGCGAATGCTTTTTGTATAAATCCTATTTTTGGTTTTGTTGGAGATTTTGATGATGGTTCTTCGGTTGGTAGATTTTGTTGTTGGGTTTTTTGAATTTCAATATTTAGCGCGATGTCAAAATTGTCAATTCGTGTTTTTAACAAATCAGTTTCAAGATTTAACCCGGTGATTTCACCGCTAATATCATTTAATTCAGATTCTTTTGCTGAAAAATTTACTCCATCGGCTGAAAGCGTGGCGTTTAATTCATCAAAAGCTGTGTTAATTTTGTTCTGATGCGTATTAGCTGATTCTTGTAATATTGCCTCCCCCTCTCCGACTCGTCGAATCGTGCCTAATATATCAAGCTGAACTATTTTATTTAATAAATCAGATGCGCCAAAGATTATTTCTGTTGCTTGAGTTGATATAGACCCGACAGCAATATTCTGCGTCGAGTAGATATTAGTAAATCCAGAAACTTGCGAAGACCAACCCATATCATAAATGTATTTTTTTAAGTTTTTATAGATATTATTTTGCGTATTAAAATATTTTTTTAATTCAGTAATTTGTGCAATATCTTCGGTAGTCGGAGCGTAGCTTTCATCAAGTATTTCCGAAAGCCTATTCAATGTTGATTGTAGGAGTCCGGAGTTTTTTAAGGTTTGTTTATCGGGCGACAAATCTTGATTTAAGAAAAAAACCAAATCATGCGTAGCGGTATTGAAAGTTAAACCCGGAGAATTACTATCTATAGGTGTTTGATAAAAAATTGCAGGATTTTTTGGATTGGCTCCTACGATATTTGTAGTTTCTCCATGCGCGCAATCTCCGAAACATGTAATTTTTTCAAAAAATAATTCGTACAATCCAGAGCCGGCGAGCTTTTGGTTTATTATTGATAATTGTTTTTGGTATTCAGATTGTTTTGTGGAAATCTCTGATGACAAAGCACCTACCTCTTTTCGCAAGGCGTTTATTTTTATAATATCAGAACTGGTTTGGCTGTTGAGTTGCTGAATTGTTTCAAGCGCAGAAGTTACATTTGCGTTTTGTGTAATACCGCCCAACTTTGCGTAGATATCCGAAACTGAAGTATTCAAATCCCCATATACTTTTGACAATTCTATAAATTCTGAATTAGTTTCATCGGAAATATTTTCACGATTGGAGGTTATTTTTTCATTGAAATTGCTTGGATTAGTTATCGCGTTAAAGTTATTTTGTAATGTGATGAGTTGTGTAAGAGTTTTTGCTCTAATGGTCGCAGTGTTTTTATTTTGTGATTTATCAAATTCAGCTCCGATTGTTGCTTGCGCTCTATAAGCATCAACGCAAGCGCTTTTTAATTGAGAACCCAAATTTCCTCCTCCAATTGAACTAACATCGGCGCAGGCTTTTTCGGCGTTTGCTTTTGTGCTTAATTGACTTAAAGCATTATTTTTGGTTTCATAAACGGTAGACGCTTTTGTGAATCCTTTATTTAAAATATTATCCATTTTTGATTGCGCCCAATTTTTAAACCATCCCGACACAACATTTACTCCGTGCGGGTCGTTCATTCGCGCGATTAAAGAATTTCCTTCTGCTGTTGATGCCCATCCAGCCATTTGTTCCAGCGTTGAGGCAGGGGTTTCAATTGATTGAGAAATACAATTTGGGCTGTCCGGGTCTATGTTTGTATTCCCGTCTACGGCTTCAATGCATACTGCTTTTGGCTTAAATCCTGTTTTTGTATTTTCTTCAGCTGTTTGCAATCTTTTCGCCGCTTCGCTTGACGCCATTGCAACTAATCCAGAAACAGCATCTTGGCACATCATTGCAGTTAAATTATTTTTCAGCCCAGTGTCAACAAAACTACCGATTGAATTTGTTGGAGTAGAGCTTCTGTTGGCAATATCTCCGAGAGTTCCAACTTGCGCTAAACCATTTCCACTCTTCATATCAAACTTTCCGCTTCTAGTCTTAAACACATCCGCAAAAAATGGAATTTTTTTAAAAAGAGTTGAAAGCTTAAATTTTTCACCGGTGTTTTTTCTTCCGATTGTGTCGCCAGCCTCTCCCAATTCATCGTCTATTATTTTACTTTCAGGGCAGGGTTTTAGATTTTTAACTATTATATCAGCGCTGTACTTTAATCCTTTCTCGGCTTTTTGGTCTAATTCTTTTCTTTTTGGCGTCAGTGTGCTTCTAATTGCATTTGACACACAACTCATAATCGCAGGGTCAATGCATCTACTCTGACTGTACACAGTTATTCCAGCAACTAATCCGCCATATGTATTTAGCGCTTTGTAAAGTTCTGGATTTTTAATCTGGAGTTTCGACAAAGAACTTGTAACTCTTTGTAGTGTTGTCGCGAATATTCTTTGCATAATATAATCGCCAGATTCATTTATCATTTTTCGGATATCGTTTTTTATAGTGACTAATTGTTGCTTAAAGCTTTCTGTAAATGTTTTTGTTATTGCAGTTGAAACATCTTTTCCTTTTGTAGGCACTTCGCCAGAAACAACGCTCATAACCGAATTTAAAATAGTTGACATAACCATTTGTTTTATAGCGTCGCCAATAGAATCTCCTTGGCTAAATTCAAAACCTGTCAATGGAGAATAAACAAAATTATTTTCTGGCGTTGAGTCGCTGGTGGCTGATATAGAATCATCAGTGGTTGTGAGTGAATCCCACAAGGCATCGTTGGCTGGAGCCGTGTTTTCGGTTGCTGAAATGTCTTGCGCAAAAGAAAAATTTTGAGGAAGTAATATTGACAAAATGAGAAATGTTATTATTAATTTTTTAAACATTATTTTTTATTATTTTGTTAAATTATTTATAAATTTATTTTCAGAGTCAACCACATTATCCAAAATACTTAACAGCGCGTATTTTATTTCTTGGTTTGTTTCAAGGCTGAGTTTTTTAAAAATGTACGCCTTTGCGCCGAATGAAGCTGTCCAAAACAAATGAAATTTTTGAAAATTAACCGAAGGGCGGATTTTTGAAAAAATAATTGATTGCTGTTTGTAATAATTTCCGAGCGTTTGCATATTTTTTGTGTCGTTTATATTGATTTTAATGTTTCCAGATTTTGTTATAATACCGCTCACCTCGTTTATGTACTGCGCGTCTTTTTTATTTGGAGCAACTACAATTTGTTTCAGCAGCGGATTGATTTCATTTATCATTTCTTTATCCACTTCTTCTATAATTTTATCAAAATTTTTTAAAGTTTTGTTTGTTTGGAGCTCTGCTTCTTGCTCTAATGTTTTTTTTGCGTTGTCAATTGTGCTTGTTGAAAAACCAGAAAATATATCCGCGGGCGTATCGCCAAATGCCGAAAACGATTTATCACTTTCGGCATTATTTTTATTAAAAAGATTGCCGAAAGATTTAATATCAAAAATACCACTAACTAAATTATTTGGTTTTTTTGTTGCGATATTACTTTGCGCGCTTTTGCTGGAATAAAAAAATAAAATCATTAACACAATTATGAGAATGATGATAGTTAGTAAAATTTTAGATAAAATTCGCATTATTTTTGTTTAAAAATGGGGGTTTTATTAAGCCGATGCTGGGAGTTGAACCCAGAATCTCTGCTTTACGAAAGCATTGCTTTGCCATTAAGCTACATCGGCAGGCTTTGGCGCCAATTTATATTAGCGTTTTTATTTTTTGCAAATCAAATAATTCCTTCTCAAATAATTATAATTGAAATCAACCAAATAATAAATTTAAAAGCAGAACCTAAAATTTAGAATACGGAATTCTTTATTCTTTATTTTTTATTCTTTATTTATTCAGAGCTCTGAGTTCAGCATTCAAGATTCTGTTAATTGGGGTATTTTTGTTGTAAAATTTAATTAATGAAATTTCTTTTTTTGGTTATATTTTTTTCTTTAATTTTTTTTGGAGTATTTTTAAAAAATGCTTATGCGTTTGGTGAATTTGGAGGAAAGGTTGGCGCAGTATTTCCTTGCTTAAATGGAATAAAATTTGTTTTAATACCGCCTGCGTCTGCGAGTCAGATGGGTGGAACATATCTTTTTAGATGGGGGACGCTTCTATATAAATGGTGGCAACCGCCAAGACCGGGATTAAATATTCTCGGAAAATCAACCCCGGGAGGATGTTGCTGGATTCCAACCCCAAAAGGACCTCACTGCCTCGTTGTTTCGCGTTCGGTTTTGTATATGGGAACTTCAAGGTAGATTACAAAGCCGAAAAGCAAACCCTTCGGCTTTAAAAACGACAAGTCGTTTTTAGCGTTTTTTTAATACCCTTCTGGAAGTATGAGCATCTTTTCGCCCGGTTCTGATAAATTGAGTTTATCCCTCATTTCTTTCTTTTTGTTTTCAGGGTTTTGAAGGTAAATCAGTCTTTGCTTTAAATTTTCATTTTCATCCTGCAATTTTTCAAGTTCGCGTCTAAGTCCGTTTAATTCGCTTCTTATTGGACGATTTTTAATTCTATCTCGAATAAAATTAAATGACAAAAAAGCAATTAAAACCAGCTCAATTAAAATTATAATTTTGCGTTGTTTATTCATTGAATATTAGGATAATATCTAATTTTAGCCCTTTTTTCACTTATTACAATTGTTAATAAGTCAACTTGAAAGTCTTTCATTCTATTTTTATTCGCAAAATATTGAGCAAGAATTTCAACCTTTTTTTGTTTCTTTTTGGTGAAATTTATTTCAGGAGAAAATTCTGTCCCAGAAGCAAGCGCTTTGACTTCTATAAAATGATATTTACTTCCCTTTTTAGCGATTATATCTATCTCCCCGTATTTTGCGAGCCAAACATTCTTATCCACAATTTTAAATCCTTTGTGGATAAGCCACTTAGCGGCAATTTTTTCAGCCAAAGAGCCAGTCTTGTTTTTCATAATGTTTCACGACAATTATAAGTTAAATTTAAAAATCTTGTGAAACATAATTTGTTTCACAAGCGAATGTTTCGCGGGGCAACTGTTTCGCGCCAAACACATTTTTGACCATTTATGATATACAACCATTTTTAGCACTTTTGAAAATAAAATGTTTCACAAAATGTTTCACAAGATTGTCTCTCTGTGAAACATAATTTGTTTCACAAGCGAATGTTTCGCGGGGCAACTGTTTCGCGCCAAACACATTTTTGACCATTTATGATATACAACCATTTTTAGCACTTTTGAAAATAAAATGTTTCACAAAATGTTTCACAAGATTGTCTCTCTGTGAAACATAATTTGTTTCACAGAGCAGGGGAGCGCTATTTTTTTATAGAAAAAGAATTGGATGTCATCTTTGTGTCGTTCCTAAAATTATTTTGAATCAGCATTATACTATTTATAGTATTGGCGCAATTAGAAGAAGGGAGGAAAGCGATGACATGCGCGCAGATTGAGAGACTGGTTGGTATGGCTGATGATTATAATGTGGTTCGAAAAGAGCTAAATGATCTGTCATTAGCGCAGATAGTGGAAGTCGAATCACACCGATTGAGAAGATGTGCGTGCTTCAAAATAGTAGCAATGTCCAAATCGCCAGAAGAGGCACTGCTTAGAAATATGGCAATAGCAATTTCTGATACATTGAGAAGCAAAAGAATTGGGTCGTCGCGAGGCAGACCCGTAGCGACAATAGGGGTGCCGGGTCTTGCGTAGCGAAACCTCTCCAAGTGTAGTCGGTCTCGAGCAGTTTCGTCCGTGGCGGGAAGGGAATTGCGCGAGACCTTTTTTGTCCGAGCAAGGCTCGGACATTTTTGGGTTGGGAATTATAAGGGGTTTTTGTGCATTAAATTAATGCAGTGTAATCAGTGGATAAAATTTGACTATTAGAAATAAATCGGTTATAATTAACATAGTTCTCGCTTATACAGGAGAGACTACAAATAGGAGGATGACGATGCCACAGACATCGATCACTAGTCGAGACCCGGAAGGTATCCATGCAGCTAGTCTTTTTGAGGTTGCCTATAACAAGTCCATGCTCGACGAGGCATGCGCACAGTTGCTCAACGAGCGCGGTGGCGAACTGCAGGACGGGATCGCAAAGCTCATCGCCGAGCTCTCGGCGCCCGACCAGTATGCCGACGAGGAAGTGGAGTCGAGCTACGCATATCCTAATGGTTAC
>JBBTQG010000042.1:0-28316 GCA_038065795.1 Patescibacteria group bacterium
TTTTTTTCTTAAGCCCCCAGTATCATTTATTCCATACCAAGCATCAAAAAGTTCGGGTAAGACGCCCGGTACTTTATAAATCCTATCTTTAAAACCTTCTGCCTTAGACAAAGGTATCCCATCAAACACACGCGATGCTTTGCCAATTTCTTTTTCCCATATATTACTATTGGGACGATGACTATATTTATCTTCACAAGGATTACTCGCGCTTACCGAGTTTATTTTATACCCAAAGATAATCAACGGTATAAGTATCAAAAAAATTATTATTGTTTTTTTCATCTCCCTGTGATTTTTTTCGTTAATTTCATTTGTAAGCTTCACCTCGCCAGTCTATTTTTTCAATTAAAACTGAACATTTATCAAAATTAAATTCTGCTATTATTCTTACGCCCTTTGTCCTAATGCGATAAAAACCAAACCATTTACCTTTTAACTTTTTGATATTAATATTTATATTTTCGCCCTGAAATTTTAGGAGCGCGAGTCTAATTATAGTAATAATTTTATCTTCTAATATTCTTTCTTTTTCTAAAAACTTTAACGCTTGTCGGCTAAAAAAATTTTCCAGTCCATTTATTATTTATAATTTAATCTTGATTCGTTTTGCTATCTGTCTTACTGGAACACCATAGAGTTTTTCTATTTCTTTTTGCTCCTTATTCGAAATATATGGCACTAAAAGAGCTCTTAATTTCATAGTTTCTGCCACCAATACTTCCCTGACACTTTCTTTTACAACCAGTTTTATATCATTTTTTGTTATTGTTACCATTGAATTTATTATACCTTATTTTTACGACAAATTGACATCAATAAAAATCTGCCGTTTTTTCATTGCCCTGCGATTTCATGAATTATTCCGCTTATTAAATCCGCGCTTAAAACAATTACAAAGCCAATGACTCCCCAAAATAAAGCTGTTTTTGCTGCTTGAACCCTTTTTTCATCTAATGGCGAAAAAATTAGATATGCGCCTGAAATTGTAATTACTAAAACCAAAAGCACCGCCGCGATTGGCTGTAATCTTTTTGTTATATTTACCATACAAGTCAAAACTCCATTAAAACCTGTTTGTGTTTTTCCTTTTGAATCCACCGCGCAAGTTGGCAACAACCTTGGATTAACTTGTTCATAAAAAGTTGTCGGAGATAAGTCATCTCCCGCTTTGGTATTTGCGGGCTCTTGCTGTGGAAGATTTATTTTTATAGGACCAGATGGGTCTACTACTGGTTGAGCAAAAGCAACATTAATAAAACTAAAAATCAAAATGGTGAAAAATAAAATGTAAAAAATTTTGGATTGAATATTTTTTTTATAATTTTTCATTGTTAAAAATGTAAATCTTTTCCTCCTGACAAAAACGCCAAAACAACATCAAGAATAAACCCTGAAATTAAAACTAAAATATATCCGACCAGCGCGGTATAAATTACTTCTTTTCCTTTTCCAATATTACTTGGACTTGGTCCGCCAAGCATTATCAAAAATCCTCCATATAAAACAAAAATCATCGCGAGTGCCGGCGCTAATTCAGTTACTATAAATTTTATAATATTTCTTATAGTCCCAGTAAGAGTGTTCCAAGTGCATTCTTCAGCAGGAACGATTATATTCCCGCTTGAATCTCTGATTTCTGCTGGATTACAAGACGATTTGCCAGCTAATGGAAAAAAAGAAGATTGCGCAAACGCGAAATTCAAAAGCAGAAACATTAACAACATAAAAACATAAAATCCCGTAAATTTAATTTTCATTTTTTATTATAAAATTTTGACGCTTGTTTTGAATTAATTAATTGTTTTATGTCTCTTTGATTAGAAAGCCAATTTTCTATATCTTCTTTTATGTAGGGTTTGATATAATCTTTATTTATTTCGCTAAAATTATCTCCAACAATCATTTCATTAAATAATATTTTTCCTACTCCTTCTGCGTTTTTGCCTGTGTTTATTTTTATTGGATTTAATTCCAAATCTTTGGCGATTTCATCGTATCGGCTATCAAAAATTTCCAAAAACAACCATCCAATTTCAGAGCTTTTTTTAGTTACAGCAAAAAAGTACGGTTCTATGTAATTTGTCTTTTTTGGATTTGATTCAAATTGTAAAAATGGCGCGATTTCAAAATTAAATCTTGGGTTTCTCTTTTTTATTTCATTTTTAAAACTATAGAAATCTACAATCATCGCGGTCTGCTCGCTAAGAAACGCATCTCTTTGATTTGACAAATTTGGATGCCAGCTAAAATATTCTGATTTACTACTCGTAAATTGAGTATAAAAATCAAGTGTTTTGTATAATGCCTTAGATATATCGCCACTTGTCTTTTTTGTATCTGGATTAAGCATTTTCATCATTGCCAAAAATGTTTCAAAGCTTGAATTTATATTTTGACTTGAACCAAGCGCGATTGGACTCAAAATTATTTGACCGCTTAAGTCCATTTTTCTTAACTTTGGAATAATCTCTAGTAGCCCCTCGAAACTTTCAGGCGGTTGTGTATACCCTATTGAATTTAACAAATCCTTATTCCAAAACAAAACAAGCGTATCATATGTTAATGGATAAGCTATTGTTTTCTCTCCAAAATCTTTTTGTATTGAATTTGGATAATCTTTTAAATTAAACCATTTTTTACCGGACTGACTAGCAAAAATATTTTTATTTTTTAGCAAAAAATCAGAATCTACGAATATAACATCTGGACCTTTTCCTGACGCTATTTCGGACAAAACGGCATCTTTAATTTGTTCAAGAGTTTTTTTCTGAACATTTAATGTCAAGCAATATTTTTTTAAAAATTTTATGATTTCTTGTGTTCTTATTTTTCTTGATTCAAGTGGACTCCACACGATTATTGCTTTTTTATAACAAGTTGTTTGTTCGATTTTTTTATTTCCGCCTCCGATTGACAACAACGCAATAACAACAATAAGTCCGACTATCACTCCAATAAATATTTTGACCGTTTTATTCATTATTATTTTATTTTTCTACTACGATAATATAATAATTTTCGTGGAATTCCTTATCAATAACAAGATTAAGTCCTTGATTTTTAATTATTGAAAGAATTTTATCTTTTTCAACAATATCTCCGTACAAAAAATTCAGTTGATTTTTAGGTTCTAATAACACCATATATCCTCCATCTCTTAAAACCCTTTTTGCTTCTGAAATTATTTCTTCAACTGCTGAAAATGATACATTCGAAAACTTGTTTTTAACTTTATTATTTTGAAACAGCACTTGACTTATAAAAATCAAATCAAAAAAATTATTTTCAAACGCTGTTTTTTTTAAATTCGCTTTATGAAATTCTATATTTTGAAAACCCAAGAGCTCGGCAAGTTCTTTTGTTTCTTTAATTGCGTCCTCTTGTGAGTCTATTGCGAAAACTTTTCCATCTGGTCCTGTTTTTTCGGCAAGAAGCGTTGTAAAGTATCCCCCACCACAACCAAAATCAGCAATACTCCATCCAGACAACAAAAACAAATGCGAAGACAAGAATTCAATAACCTCTTTTGGTTTTATGAACATTAAATAATTATAACTTTTTGTATTGATTCTGTTAATTTCTGCGGCTGATGAATTCTTTTTTGAATTTTAAGATTTGATGGGATTATTTTTGACACTTTATTACCGACTGCAAAAATTGTTTTATCTTTTAAAATTGAATTCGCAAAAATTAAGGTTCCAAGTTTTTCTTTATTGCTGTCAAAAACTCTAACCCCAACTCCGCCTCTATTTTGAAGTTTTAATTCTTCTGCTAAAATATTCTTCCAAAAACCCTTTGAAAAAGCCATCAAAATGCTGTCGCCTTCAAAAACTCCGAGCGAAAAAACATTGTCATTTTTTAATTTTATAACCCTTACGCCCTTCGCCGCTCTTCCCTGTAATGGAATATTATCCTTAAATGCCAACACAGACCCATTTTCTGTAAAAATCAAAAAATTATTTTTACTATAAGAAATTACATCGCAAATTTCATCATCTTTCGACGAAAAATTAACTTCGTTAATTTTTCGTCGCTCAAAAGCTTTGCTTTTTAGCAATTTTGCGATTTGAGTTCCTGTTCTCTTTTGGCTTTGAGCTAATTCAATTTCTAATTTTTTTCCAAACCCTAATTTTGTAACAATAAATAAATATTTATCTGTACTTTTTGGAATAAATGTTTTTATAATAGAGTCGTCTTTGTCCAAAAGAATTTGTGATTCCAAGTATTTTGTATCAAAATAAAAATTATTTATCGGCACTTGAAATATTTTTCCGTTTTTTGAAACAACCCATAATTTATCCGCTGTGTTTGTAAAAAATATTGAACCAGAGTTTTCTTTATCTTTAATTATTTTTTCAACAGAAGTATCAATATCAAAAATTTTAGCCAATCCTTTTTGATTGATAAATAATACAACATCCTTCTCTTCAATAGCATCTGATTTTTCTTCAATTTCTGCGCTAATTATTTCTGTTCTTCTTTTGTCGCCAAACTTTTCCTTAATTTCATAAAGTTCTTTTCTAATTACTTCTTCAATCTTTTTAGAGCTTGATAAAATCTCCTGTAAATGTTTGCTTAATTTTTTCTTTTCTTCTAACTCTTTTAAGATTCTATCGCGCTCCAATGTCGTGAGTGTTCTTAATGGAAGTTCTAATATCGCATCAGCTTGCCTGTCGCTTATTTTAAATCGTTTTATCAAATTTGTTTTTGCTTCTTCCTTGTTTTTTGATTTTTTAATTAAATTAATAACTTCATCAATATTCGCTAAAGCCTTTTCTAATCCTTCTAATATATGCGCTCGCTCATTTGCTCTTTCTAATTCAAATTTAGTTCTCCTGTAAACAACCTCTTTTCTGTGTTTAATCCAGTCAGCAAGCAAATCTTTTAACGAAAATTGTTTTGGCTGAATTCCATTTTCAAGCGCAAAAAGATTGTAATGATAATTTTTTTGCAAATCCGTAAGTTTATAAAGTTTTTCTAAAATATTTCCGTTATTTCCATCTTTTGTTTCAATAACAACCCTAACTCCTACCCTATTTGACTCATCTCTTACATCTTTAATTTCCGGGATTATTTTTTCAATTGAAAGCATCGCGATTTGTTTAACAAGCTCCGATTTATTAGTCTGCCATGGCATTTCAGTAATAATAATATTTTCTCCACCTCTTTTTCCCTCTTCTATTGATGTTTTGCCGCGAACAACAACACCGCCTCTTCCCTCTTCGTAGCATTTTAATAATGACTTTCCTCCATACACAATGCCTCCTGTCGGAAAATCTGGTCCTTTAATTGTTTTTAAAAGTTCAGCGGTTGTTATTTTTGGATTATCCAAAATTTTTGAAGCAGCATCAACAATTTCGCCGAGATTATGCGGAGGAATATTCGTTGTCATTCCAACGGCAATTCCAAAAGAACCGTTTAAAAGTAACGTTGGAACATTTGACGGCAGAACAACCGGCTCCTTTTTTGTGTTGTCATAGTTTGGAATAAAATCAACTGTCTCTTTATCTATATCTATAAGCACCTCCTCTGCTATTTTAGTAAGCTTAGCCTCTGTATTATGATTGATAAATCCATTTGCGACAAAAGAATGACACTCACTATCAACTCGCAATGAATAGACTTTTTGAGCCGGTAATGTTTCTATCTTTGAAACCTTTTCAAATAAATAATGATTTAATAAAAACGAGCTGAAAAAAAATACGGGGTTTAAGCTAATTTTATTTTCAACAAGCATTGCGATTCGCGACGCATTTTTTTCCAAAAGATTATAGCGGTCAAAATTATGTTTACCGGCAAAATCATTATCTCTATACTTAACAATATTTCTTATATATGAAGACAAAAACGGAATATAGTCTGTTTTAGAAAACTCTTTATTATTGCGAGATAAATAATTTTTTAATTTTTTAATTTTTCGTTCGGATATAAAACCTATTTCTTGTTGAAATTTTATTAAATTGCTTTGCCCTCTCACAAAAAGACCGTACAAATTTCTTGATTTATCAAACCTGCGAGATGAATCAATTCCAAATCTTAAGAGCATTGTTTGAATTTGTTGAAGTATTTTACTCCCCGAAGAACAGCAAAATAAATCAAATCTTTTTTCTCCGCTTGCTGTTCCTCCATCGCCTTCAAAATACGCTTTTAAAAATTCCGTGACGACATTTTTTGGAGATTGCAAAATGGTTGCTGGAATTGTTTTGAACGCGGATTTAACAGACAACAATCCAATATTTCTCAAAAATTCTAAAGTATAAATACAATGACACTCCAACCTTGCATATTCTTTTTTCCCGAATGAATTAGGTTTTCTCAAAAATTTATGTAGCTTGCTATCTGGAAAAACTTTTTTCCATTTTTTTTCAAATTCTTCAATCCACACTCCATCAGTATTACAAAATTCAATTTTTCTATCGCTAATAAATCCTTCTGAAATCAAAGCTCCGAGCAAAAACGCCAAATCCTTGTTTAATGTTTTTGGAAGAATTCTTATTTTTGTTTTCTTACTTTTGATTTCTGGATAATATTTTTTTACACCAACCTCTTTTTGCGACCAAAGTGTATTTTCTGACCTATCAATTACGACAAAATCATTTTCTAAAATTTGCTCCAAAATTTTCCAAGCAAAAATTGGTTTCCCTGATAAATTTTGCTGCAATGTAAGTATCGGATGATTATGTGTTCCTTTTACAGAATACCCTTTGTGCGTGGTTATTTTTAAAATAGGGTGCTCACCTGAATCAAACCATTTTAACGCTGAATTAATTTGTCCATCTTTTGATAAAACTTTTATATTGATGTCTTCTTTTTCTGAAATTGCATCAATTCTTTGAAGTCCTTCACCTGTGGCAACCAACGCATCGCCAGTCAGACAATATCTATATGCTGCCGGAGGATCCCCATCGATTGATCCAAAATTGCCTTGCCCCCAAATTAACGGATACCTCAAAGAAAAATCTTGCGCCATTCTCGCTAGCGCATCATAACAAGCAGTGTCTCCATGCGGATGATATTTTGCCAAAGTATTTCCTACTATATTGGCGCATTTTGTAAATTTTGCGTTTGACCACAATCCCAATTCCTTCATCGCAAATAACAACCGTCTTTGAACCGGCTTTAATCCGTCTCTTGCGTCAGGAAGCGCTCGCGAAACAATAACACTCATAGCATAATCTAAATAAGACTGCCTTAGCTCTTCGCTAATTTCTTTTTTTTGAATGGTTTCACTCATTATGGATTAAAAAAATCTTTTACAAAATTAAAAATGTTTGAAGCGCCCCATTGAAGAGCGTTTGCTGTTCCTAAAACAATAACTTCAGAAGGAGCTGGTTTTGGTCCAAGAAAACTTATAAAATGCCCGCCAGAAAACCACCACGCAAACATAATTATCGCAAAAACAGCCATAGTATATTTTAACGCTTTAAATTTTGTTCTCATTTTATTATTCCAAAAAATATGTTGCTCTTGTTAATTTTTTTGGATTGATTTTTATGCTGTGCGATTTTTCAAAATCAAACTCGCTAATTTTCAATGGCTTAATAATCGTTATAAATATTTTAACTCCAAGTTTCTCTATAAATATTTTTGAATCTTTTATTTCAGGCGCGATAACACAATCAATATCGCCGAATGCTTCCTGAATTTCCTGAATTGTCTTGGCGGGCAAAGGAACGACAAAATACAAAATACTTATAGTATCCTTTATCAAAAAGGCGTATTTTTCACCATTAAAACCAGCTATCATTACACCGTTTAGTTCATAATTCCCCGGCAAATTAAACACCCTGTCGTTGTTGATATTTTTTGTAGGGTCTGTTATAATATTAATATCTTCATTAGAAATTTTTACGGGATCTAAAAATATATTAACTGTGCCTTCTATCTTAACGCCTGATTGTATTTTCTTAATATTCATTCTTGGGCAAGATTAGAAGAACTCCAAAACTTGGTGAATTTTTTATTTAATCAATTAATTAAATTATAACATGGAAGAAACAAGCCGCAGTCCGAGAAGGACACAAACAAAACGACTAAAAAATATTGCTCTCGGAGCCTTGATAAATGGAAAGGTTTTTAAAAAGAGATCGCGGGAGGTTTTTATTGACCTTTCAAATTATGGAACTGGAAGAATCTATGGATTAGAATATTCGCGCGCTAAAAATCTCGTTAGCAAACTAAAGGAAGACGATGAAGTTATAGTAAAAATAATCAGTTTTGATGACGGAGATGGCAATTACGAGGTTTCACTTCAAGATATTCAAGAAATCAATAAATGGGGCAAGGTTAAAAATTATATGCGCAGTAAAGACACGCTTGAAGTTTCTGTTATTGAAGCCAATAAGGGCGGCCTTATTGTCCGCGTTGAAGGAATTAGAGGCTTTGTTCCTGTATCTCAATTAACACCTGAACATTATCCAAGAATTCAAAACGATGATAAAAATCTCATCTTAAATTCATTAAAACAATTAGTTGGAAAACAATTATCATTAAGGGTTATTGCGGCTGACGCAGGCGCGCAAAAACTTATTCTTTCCGAAAGAGCCGCTAAGACAGAATCATATAGCAATGAGCTAAAAAGTTTTTCTGTTGGTCAAATTATTAACGGCACGGTTGTTGGAATCAGCAATTTCGGAATTTTCGTAAGATTTCACGAAGACCCTCCAATTGAAGGATTAATCCATATTTCAGAAATCCCTGAAAAAATTCAAATTATTCAAGAAAAAATAAAAAATGGAGACAAAATTCAAGCAAAAATCATTAGAATTGACGAGGATAGAGTGAATCTAACGCTAAAAGATTTGTCAGAAGACCCGTGGCTTTTATTTGTTAAAAAATACAATGTTGGAGATGAGGTCAAAGGCATTGTCTCTGAAAAAAATCAGGATATTTTTGCCGTTGTTTTAATTGATGCCGTAAGGGGTGTTATTTTTGAAAATGTTGATGACCTTGAAATAGGAAAAGAATATCAATTAAAAATTAAAGACCTTAACATAGAAGACAAAAAACTAATTCTTACATTATGAAAAATAATTGGCTAAAATATTTTTTGATTGTCATTTTGATTGTGGTTATTTTGGGTATGGTGGCTTCACAAATTGAAAAAACCTCAACAAAAGAGGTTGGCATTTTGACATTTGTTGATGAAGTTGGCAAAGGAAACTTTAAAAAAATTTGGATTTTAGACAATCAACTTCTTGGCGAATCTAAATCAGGGGCTCTCTTAAGAGCCTCAAAAGAACCGGGGATTTCTTTTTGGGAAATTTTAAAAGACAGAAACGCGCTTGACGGAATTAAAGACACTGAAATAAAAACATCTGTGGCGCAATGGAAAGATATTGCTTCAAGTTTTTTCTTTAATATTATTCCGTTTATTTTGATTATTTGGATATTTTGGAGAATTTTCTTTCAAGCCCAAAAGGGCGCCGGTCAAATTTTCTCGTTTTCAAAGTCAGGAGTAAAAGTTTATAATCCGCAAAAAGACCCAAAAATTACCTTCAACGATGTTGCTGGATTAAAAGAACCAAAAGAAGAACTCTATGAATTTGTTGAATTTTTGAAAAACCCAGAAAAATTTTCGGTTTTAGGAGCGCAAGTTCCTAGGGGCGCCCTTCTTGTTGGACCAGCTGGATGCGGAAAAACTCTTCTGGCGAGAGCTGTCGCTGGCGAAGCTAGTGTTCCGTTTTTTTACATATCTGGCTCTGAATTTGTTGAACTTTTTGTTGGTATAGGAAGCGCGAGAGTTCGCGATCTTTTTACCAACGCTAAAAAATCCGCTCCTGCTATTATTTTTATTGATGAAATTGACGCTGTTGGAAGAATGCGCGGAGCTGGAATTGGCGGCGGACACGATGAACGAGAACAAACCTTAAATCAAATTTTAGTTGAAATGGATGGATTTGATAAAGAAACAAAATTAATTGTTTTAGCGGCGACAAACAGACCTGATATATTAGACCCGGCGCTTATGCGACCGGGAAGATTTGACAGGCGAATTATGATGGACTTGCCCGACATAAAAGAACGGCAAGAAATCCTTGAACTTCATTTAAAAAATAAAAAAATTGGCAAATTAAATGTGCGACAAATCGCTGAAAGAACTCCCGGGTTTTCAGGAGCTGACTTGGCAAACTTATGTAATGAGTCGGCAATCTTAGCCGTGCGAAAAGGAAAAACAGAAGTAAACCAAGACGAACTGCGAGAATCCATTGAAAAAATTTTACTTGGACCTGAAAGAAAATCGCGAGTAATTTCTAAAAAAGAAAAAGAGGTTGCGGCATACCATGAAGCTGGACACGCCATTGTCGCGCATTTTTCAAAATATGCGACTGAAGTATCCAAAATTTCTATAATCTCGCGCGGACGAGTAGGAGGCTATACGCTAAAATTTCAAACCGAAGAAAAGAATTTTCATTTCAAAAAAGAATTCTTAGACGAATTAGCGGTTTTGCTTGGTGGATATTCTTCTGAGTTAATGCAATTTAATGACATTTCAACGGGCGCAAGCAATGATTTGCAAGTTGCGACTAACATAGCCCATATGATTGTAACGCGATACGGAATGTCTGAAAAATTAGGACCAATAACGCTAGGCAGGGCGAGAGAGCTTATTTTTCTCGGGAGAGAAATCGCTGTTGAAAAAGATTATTCAGAAAAAACCGCGGAAATAATTGACGAAGAAGTCAAGGCTCTTTTAAGCTCCGCGTTTGAACAAGCCAAAAAACTCATAAAATCCAAAAAAGCCAAAATAACAACCCTCGCAAAATATCTTATTGAAAAGGAGGTTATAGAAAAAGAAGAATTTGAAGCAATGATGAAAAAGTAAAAAGTAGACTCCGATCTACTTGCCGAATCCAGCCAAGAAACCGAGACTCTTGTTCCGTCAATTCTCCGAGCTGACAACCTACAAGTATCAGTGCGGAAATTGGCGGAAGTTGTCAGGGGAACGACAGAGGCTTACGCTGAAGTCAATGGCGTTGCGGAAGGCACAATGTCCAGAATCAGAACCGCCACCTCAAGAACCAAACTAGGAGCGTAGAGCTCCTGAGCCGAAACACCACAGGTGTTTCGGCGTTTTCTTTTACGCAAGCGGTCCGGTTTCTCTTACCACTTCTTCAATAGTCGTAATTCCTTCCAAAAGTTTCAAAAGCGCGTCTTGACGAATTGTTGTGAATCCTTCTTTTTTGGCAGATTCTAATAGAGTGCTTACAGTTGGTTCGTCATAGATTATTTTTTCCGTTGCCGAAGTTATATGGAGCATTTCAAAAATTCCAATTCTGCCCTTATATCCAGTTGATTTACAAGCTTCACATCCTACTGGACCTAAAATTTCAATTTTCTTAATATCTGTTTTGCCCTTTACAGAATCAGGCACATCTTTTAATTCGTCTATAATCGCTTTTTTTGTTTCATCTGAAATTTCTAACGGCTTTGCGCATTTTTTACAAACTTTCCTAATAAGTCTTTGCGCGATAATTAATCTTAAACTCGGTGGCAATAAAAATTTATCAACTCCTAAATCAACCAATCTCGGAATTGCGCCGAGTGAATCATTTGTATGAAGAGTTGAAACAACTAAATGTCCAGTCAAAGACGCGTTAATTGCGATTCCAGCGGTTTCTTTGTCTCTAATTTCCCCTACAAGAATTACATCTGGGTCTTGCCTTAATATAGACCTGAGTCCATCAGCAAATGTGTATTTTCTTCTTAAATCAACTTGCGTTTGCGTAATTCCAGCAAGTCTGTATTCAATCGGATCTTCAATCGTAATGATTTTTATTTCTTCTCTTTTGATTTTATTTAAAATAGCATAAAGGGTTGTTGTTTTGCCAGAACCAGTTGGCCCAGTATTTAAAATAAGCCCGTTTGGAAGCTGAATAATTTCTTCTAATAATCTAAAATGGTCTTCTCTTAATCCCAATTTATCAAGTCCAACTATTATATTTTTTGAATTTAAAAGTCTCATTACAATAGTTTCATCAAATGAACTCGGAATTGCTGAAACCCTTATTTCAATTTGGTCTTCATCTAACGATATAGTAAATCTTCCGTCTTGTGGCTTGTTTGAAACATTTACCATTAGCCCAGCCGCAAGCTTTATTCTGTTTTTAAGCAATCCATAAACATTTTTTGAAAATGCGCAAACTGAATACAGCATTCCGTCAATTCTGTATTTAATACCAATAACGCTCTCGGTTGGTTCAAAATGAATGTCTGAACTTTCAAATTTTATCGCGCCAGCCATTAAGTATTCTAAAATTTCAAATGGATTTTCTGCTGAAATATTTTTAATGAGCGGTTCTATGTCTTTTATTAAATTTATTTTTTCACTGATTATCGTAAGCTTTTCAGGACTTATTTCCAAAACATCCGCATACTGCACTTTTTTTTCTTTAATAAATCTATACTCTTCCCACGCTTTTTCTAAGCTTGATTGAGACAAAGCAACAACTTCTATTATATACCCCTCGCTGTCAAGCGTTCTTATATATTCTTCGGTTTCTTTTTTTTGTGGATTTAGCGCTCCTATGATAACATTGTTGGCTATTTTTTGAATTCCTGCTATTTTTAGTTCTCGCGCTTTTACCTCTGGGATTATTTTTAACGCCTCTGGGTCTGGCTTTGTGTATTCAAGATTAAAATAAGCCAATCCAAGCTTATCGGCTAACATTTTTGTAAGGTCTTCTTCTTCCCCTCTCCTTATCTTATTAAATAATTCATCGCTTTTATCTTTTTGTGTCATAATTAAATTATACGCTATTGATATTAAAATAACCGATAAAAATAATACATGAATAAATTGTCTAAAAAAATCAAGCGCAAAGGAATTAGAAGATTATTTTTGGAAGGAATAATTATATGCGGTGGATTAATATTTTTACTTTCAGCGACTCTTTTTTTATGGATTAGTTTTTCAAGTTTATCGCTTCCCCAACCTGATGTTATTGGTGAAAAAATTTTAAGCGGTAGCACTCAAATTTATGATAGAACAGGAAAAATTTTATTATATGAACTTGGCGTAAGACGATTTTGGGTAAATTATGATGAAATACCTAAAAAAGCTATCCTTACAACGCTAGCTGCAGAAGACACAAGTTTTTTCTATCATAATGGCGTAAGCATAAAAGGAATAATTCGCGCTCTTTGGCTTAACATAAAAAATCGCTCAGTTGGATACGGTGGCTCCACAATAACGCAACAACTTGCGAGAAACTTATTTCTTAGCCAAGATAAAAACATTGTCCGAAAAATAAAAGAAGCAATTCTTGCGATTGAATTAGAAAAAAAATATTCCAAAGACGAAATCATAACTTACTATCTAAACATCATTAATTTTGGAGAAGGTAATTATGGAATAAAAGCGGCAAGTGATTTTTATTTTGGTAAAAACATAAAAGATTTAACTTACGCGGAAATAGCTACTCTGATTTCAATTCCAAGATCCCCGCAATATTATTCGCCATCTAAAAAAGAAAATATACCTAGGTTAATCAGCAGAAAGGAGCAGATTTTGAAAAATCTTTACAAGGCTGGATGGATTAATCAAAAAGAATATTCAGAAGCTATCGCTGAAAAACTAAAATTCACAGAAAAAAAATATTTACGAATTGCGGCTCCGCATTTTGTATTAGAAGTAAAAACTATTTTAGAAAAAAAATTCCCAAAAATGAACCTTGAACAAGCCGGGCTAAAAGTGCTCACAACATTAAATTATGATTTTCAAAAAGTAGCGGAAGAATCTGTTGGAACCGGCGCAAAGGAAAATGAAAAAAAATATAAAGGTAAAAACGCCGCGCTATTAGCTATGGACCCAAAAACAGGCGAGATTTTAGCTATGGTTGGTTCGCGCGATTTTAACGATACGACAATTGATGGTCAAGTTAATATGACAATTTGGCCAAGGCAACCCGGTTCTGCGTTTAAGCCATTTTCATATATTACGCTATTTCAATTAGGGTATCCAATAGAAACAATTATATTTGACCTCCCAACAAATTTTGGAACAGCCCAAACTCCGTATAGACCAAAAAATTTTAGCGGTAATTTTTCTGGACCAATAAGTCTGCGAAGCGCGCTGGCTCGTTCTTTAAATATTCCAGCTATAAAAGTTTTCTATCTTGCAGGACCAGAACGAGTTATAGAAAACGCAAGAAAATTTGGAATAACAGCGTTGGATAGCTATAGACACTATGGTCTTTCACTTGGAATAGGGACCGCTGAATTAAGAATGATTGATATGGTTAGAGCCTACGGCGTTTTTGCGAATGAAGGAGAACTTCCATCTCAATCATTGATTTTAAAAATTACTGATTCAAATGGAAAAAGTTTATATGAATATCAGCCAATTCGCGAGCGAGTTATTGACACACAATCCGCGAGAATGTTAAATTCCATATTAAAAGACTATGAAGCAAGACGATGGCTTTTTGGCGGAACGCTCGGATACACAAAAATCGGTAATTATGACATTGCAATAAAAACAGGAACTAGCCAAGACTACAGAGACGCATGGGCTTTGGGCTATACTCCAAATTTGGTTGTTGCTGTTTGGTCTGGAAACACAAACGGCTCGGTAATGCGCGGAGGCGAAAGCTTGGTTGCTTCCCTTCCGATTTGGGGAAATTTTACAAAAAAAGTTTTATTTAATTTTCCAATAGAACCGTTTAATAACCCACTCCCAAGAACAGTTAATAAGCCAATGTTAAATGGCTCATATGTGTCAGAGTCTGGAATTCACGATATTTTATATTTTGTAGATAGAAATAATCCATTGGGTCCTTCCCCATATAATCCCGCAAACGACCCGCAATTCTACGGATGGGAAGGAGCTGTTGAAAATTGGAATATGAGAAACAACGAAGAAAGAGGATTTAGCGGATAGAAAAGTTATTATGAAATACTTATATGATGTTTCGGATAATAATTTTTTACCAATAATTCCATTTCCTTTATTTCAAAATAGTTTAGTTTAATTTTTGATTTTAAAATTATTTGTCGTTTTTCTTTAAAAATTTTCAACTGCGAATCTGGAAACCTTATTTTAAGTTCCCTCGCTAAATCCAGTAATTGATTATTAGACAATTTTAATTTCCTAAGCGCCATTTCAATAATAAGTATACGAAATATTTAAGGTAAAATTTAATCACAAAATTTTATTAAACAAAAAACCCAGCATTTTATTCCTATTTAAGCATTCAGACGATCGTCGTTTTACTTAAGTAAATAAAAAATTAACCCCTTGATAAAAATCTTGATAAAAATATAATTTCTTGTTTTTTTACAACGGCATAAGTATGTAGATAAAATCTTCTTCTATTGGTGATTTGATTACGAGCGGTTTTGAGGTTTCGCCGTTTGATTGATTAAACCCTAAAAATATTTTTTCACCTTCAACCGCTAATATTCCGTCTTGAAAAAATTCGTGGTTAAATCCAATTTCAAAAATTTCATTCTCTCTTAAAACATTTTCAATAATATTTATTTTTAAATTATTTGTTGTTTCTCCAAGTAATTCATTTTTTGAATAAATTTCAGCCTGTTTTTGAGTTGGATTAATTTTGAATCTAACTTCTTTTGTTTGGTCCAAAAACACTTTGTTTAATTTTAGTATTTTTAAAATACTATCTTTTTCAATATGAATTGACAAATTAAATTCTTCTGGGATTATTCTTTTATAATCAGGAAATTCCGCTGACATCAATTTAGTTATCAACACTTGGCTTCCAAGGTCAAAAGAAATCTGATGTTCTTCAAAAAATATAGATAATTTTGTTGGCTTTCTTTTGATGGCCAAATATTCTTGGATTATTTTTTTTGGAATAAGAATTTTAGTGTCGTCTATGTTTGAAGTATAAAATTGCGATTTTATTTTTGTTTCAGACAATCTTAGCGTGTCTGTTGTGACTAGTGTTAAATCTTTTTTTGTTAAAATAAAATAAACACCTGATAATTCTGGTTTAAATAAATCTGCTGTTCTTAAATTTGAAAAAACTTTATTCAAGGAATCCTCAAAAATTCCACTATCAACTTCAAAATATTTATTTTTCTCAACTGCGCTAATTACAGGGTATTCTTCCTCTATTAGCCCAACTAAATTTGATACTGAATTATCCCCTTTTATTCGCACAGAATTCCCGTTTTTCTCTAAAGTCAATTCATCCTCATAAAAACTATCCAGCAACTGCACAAATTGTTTTGATGGCAATAATACCTCGCCTTCTTGCTCTATTTTTCCGAATATTTCAGCTTGGTAAGAAATTTCTAAATCTGTTGCGGACACAAAAATTTTATTATTATTAGCTTTAATTTGAAAAAAATTCAAAATATTCAAATCTCCTTTTTTTGAACAAATTCTTTCGACTGTGTATACAATCTCTTTTAATCTTTCTTTTAATATTTTAAATTTCATTGTTATAAGTGATGTGGATAAGGGGATAAGTTTAATTAATGTATTTTTTTAACCTAAGAATCCAAAAAATATTTTTAATAACTCGTGGATTAACTGTGTAAAATTTTGGATTTAATTATTTCTATCTCCTGTGTTAGATCTAAGTTGTGGATAACTTCTTTTTCAATTTTTTCACAGGAATAAATTATTGTTGTGTGATCTCGGTTGTTAAAAAATTCACCAATAGATGTATAAGACATTTTACCAAGATCTCGCAATAAATACATAGCTATTTGCCTAGGTCTAATAACCTCTTTTTTGCGTGTTTTTTTAACCATATCATCTTCTTTGAGTGAATAAAATTCTGTTATTGTTTTTACTATTTTTTTAGGAGTTACATTTCTGTAATAAACCTGTAAATAATCTTTTAGTAATTCATTAATCTTGTCCTCGGTTAATTTATTAACATCTTTAATTTTAAACAAAATTAAATTTAATGCGCCTTCAAGTTCGCGAATATTTCTTGTAATTTTTTGCGCAATAATATCTAAAATTTTATTATCAATTAAAACTCCTCTTTCTTGAGATTTTGACCTTAATATAGCAACTCTTGTTTCAAAATCCGGAATTATTATATCTACAACTAATCCTCCGCTAAATCGTGATTTCAGGCGGTCTTCTATATCTGGAATAACAACCGGCGGTCTGTCTGATGAAAAAATAATTTGTTTGCCTTCGTCATATAAGACATTAAATGTATGAAAAAGCTCTTCTTGGGATTTTACTTTACCTGAAAAAAATTGAACATCGTCTATTATTAAAACATCAATATCGCGGAATTTTGACTTGAAATCGTCAATTGATTGATTTTTTAAGGCGTTAATTAATCCATTTGTAAATTGTTCGCTCGTGGTATATTTTATTTTTTTAGCATTATTGTGTTTTTTTAAAACCTCATTCCCTATTGCTTGTATTAAATGTGTTTTTCCTAAACCAACGCTGCCGTGTATAAAAAGAGGATTATATTTTGCGCCAATGTCTTGGGATATTCCTTGCGCCGCGGCAAAAGCCAATTCATTATTTCCGCCTACAACGAAATTATCAAAACGATATTTGGGGTTTATGTTTGTTTGTGGATTAACTTCAAAAATGGATATTTTCTTGAACAGCGAGAAATTTTTTGTAGACCTAGTTTTAGGCGACTGAGTGTTATCTTCAATAATATATTCAATAGATTTTACTTCATTAAATATGGATTTCGTTGAACTTAATATAAAGCTATTAAATTTTTGTTCTAACCAAAATTTTACAATTTTGTTTGGAACTGTTAATTTTAGCGTATCATTAACTTTGGCTAGGGGCTTAACTTGATTAAACCAAGTTTTAATGCTGGGCTTTGGGACTTTGCTTGATAGGTCACCAAGTATGTCTTGCCAAGTTTCATCTAAAGTTTTTTGTTCCATAATAAAATAGCTAAAAAATGTTAAAAACAAGACTTTCAGCGCTCTTTTTATTATTGAATAACGAATTATCGTTTTCAATAATATAGTGTAAAATTATTATAGCTTAAAAAGATGACAAGTGTATTTGGTTGCAAATGTGGGTAGTTAGTGGATAAGGTCTAATAAGATTTTTTAAAAAAATATTATTAAGCGGTATAAATAATATGCCATTAATATAATATAAAACAATGACAAATAAAAAGAGAAAAAAGAAAATTGGTTTTTTAGTCAGAAGCAGCACGACTACTGGAAAAAAGATTTTGCTAAAAAGAAGAAGAAAGGGCAGAAAAAAGATTTCAGCGTAATGATTTCTAAAAATTATAGATTTAGAAATTTTGATTTTGATAAATTTTTTAAATTATCAAAAAAAAGCGAAAACGATGTTTTTAAGGTTTGGGTTGCAGAATCAAATAATTCCATTCCTCGTTTTTCAGTGATACCTTCAAAAAAAACAGTCAAAACATCCGTTAAAAGGAATAGAATTCGAAGAATAATTTATGAAATTTTAAGATTAAATATTGACAAGATTAAGAAGGCAGATTTTGTAATTACACCAAAAAAAGATATTGAAGAATTAGATTTTAAAACAACAACCAAAAAGATATTGGAGTTATTATAATTATTAAAAAATAATCATCATAAAAAAATGTTTAATACAATTTTTGTAGAACCTTTATATAAATTTTTTACTTTGATATTAAATTATTTTCCAGATCCGGGGATTGCTATAATTGTATTTTCCCTTGCGGTTAGAATTCCGTTATCCCCTCTTTATTGGATATTGCACAAAGAAGAAGATAAATTAAAAAAAATTCAAGCGCTCATAAAAGAGCGAGCGTCCGCACTTGCGCATCCTTCAAATAGTTTTGGAAATAAATCAAATAATTCAAATAATAAAAAAGCAAAAGTAGATTTTTTGAAACAAGCAGAAATTGCCGCGAAAGTTTATGAAGAGGAGAAGTTTAATCCAATGAGTAATTTTATGATTCAAATGAGTCCGTTGCCAATATTATTTGCAATGTTCGCGGTTTTTAATAAATTAAAAAATAGCCCAGAAATTCTTATTTTTATGGGTATTGTTGACCTAAAAACACCAAGCGTAATACTGGCGGCTATAACTCTTGTTTTACAATTTATATCATTAAGAAACCAGCCTATTGAAATGAGAAAAACAGCATTCTTTATGATTGGTATTATAGGAATTATATTATTTACTATCCCGTCAATATTTATTATTTATTGGATAGCAATTCTTCTTTGGACGCTTTTGGAGAAAAAATTATTCCACTGGTGCGAGATAAAGTTTGCTGTCAAGCCTATTAGTGAAAATAATTCCAATGGGAGTTAGCCTTGGATTTAATATATCAAAATCACCCTCAATTTTTATTTCTTTTATATCAAAAGTTTTTATATCAACTATTACTAATTTGTCAGAAGTTGAGCTTCGCAACTCTTTCCAATCAAGATATGAACCTGCTGATTGGTCGCCAGTCGGCACTCCGCAAATTAATTTTATTTGTGTTTGCCCCAAAGTTGTATTTGATAAATAGCATTTTTCTTTAAATGTTCCCCAATCAAATTTTTTCAGTATTTTTCCAGTTCCATCAATAATGGCGCTACTCAAGGATTGTTTCGCGTAATTTACAAAAATTAAATTTCCATCAGTTAAAAAAGAAATATAAGGCATTTCGTCAAAAACTATTTTTCGTGATTTGGTTTTTAGGCTTATCAGAAACAAGGGCGATTGCTTTTCGCTCGATATAAGTAAATTATTATTTGCAAAATTAAATTGCGGATTTATAGTTCCGATATCAACAAGCTTTTCGTTTTTTAATCCAGATGAACTGATTACTGCTTTTCCAATATAATTCACAGATGAATTGTTTGAAAAATAATAAAGAAATTCAGTATCATTAATCCAGCTAATATTTTTTATGAATATTTCAAGCGGATAAATTTTATCTTTTATTAAATTAAGCAAATAAAATTGAGAAAACCCTTTGACTGATTTTTTAAAAATGATATTATTTTTTCGCGGAGAAAATGAGACAAAATTTATGTCTGGATTTGAATATAATTCTTTATATGTTCTATTTTTTAAATCAAAGATTTTTATACTTTTTTCTTTGTAATCAAATGCGTATAAATTCGGATATTCAATTTCAGCAAATCCCAAAACGCTATCAATAAGAAGGCTTACTGATTGTTTGTTTGCGCGCGTATTAGCGATTGTTGTTGCGTCAGTAGGCGTTATTTCCTGCTGTTTTTCGATGGCAACTGGGATAGAATCATCGGTTCGGTACCCAGATGGAAGTTCAATAATATCAGGAATAGGTTTTTGGTAGTTAAATTCTTTAAAAATCAAAATTCCAAACCCAACTAATATAATCATTCCCAGTCCGACAAATATTTTTTTTATCATTGGTTAAATAAATTTTAACAAGGTTATCTCTTTTTTAAGTAAATAATACCAAAAATAATTAACAAAAATGTTATTCCAACTCCTAATACAATCAAATAATTTTTAAATTGATTTTTTATTGTTTCGGGAGTAAGCGTTGCCATTGGTGTTTCTAATGGTTGCGGTGGATTTTTTTGAATTTCGTTTTTATTGGGCGTAAGCGGGTAGTTTGAATTATCCGCATATTTGCAATCTAATGGACAAAGATTCTCTTCTCCGTCTTCGCATTTGTTGTTTTCGTTGCAAGTGCGAGCATAAAAAGGAAAATCATAAAAAAAGAGTATTGTGCCATTGGTGTCGGCAATGATTAGTTTTTGTAAATTAAGATAGCTTGGAATTCCAATTAAATTTTCTCCTTCACTTAAACCGAATGATTTTTTTTCTACAACTCGGTTGCTAATATCTAAAATTTCAAGATTAAAATTGCCACTGGACATTAATGGCGGAGAGTCCCAAAAATCCAAAAACGCAGGATCGCTGTCATTAAGAGTAATGCGATTATTTTCAAATTTAACTTTTAAAATCCAATATTCAGGCGTATCAGTAAAACTCGCAAAGGAATCATTAGTTATTAAAAAACTTAAGGCTATAATTAAAGCTAAAAATTTAATTCGCATTATTTATTGATGCAATTAGTAATTGATTTCGCATAATTTAATCCAGCATCTGGTTTATAATAACCAGCATTGTAAATTCTTAAAATATTTGTTAAACTCCCGCTTGTGTATCCCATTTTTTGAAAATAAACTCTGCTGTTAGGATTAGTGTAGCTACTTGAATAAAGTAATCCTAAGCATACCGACAACTCAATATTTTTAAGAGCAGTTAAGCACGCGCCAGTATTATTTGGTCCACAATTTTTGCCAATAGTAGTTGCTATATTATAATTGTGGCATTGTTGAATTCGGTTTGCAAGGGCTGAACGATATGCAGGGGTATTATAGGAAATGCTTAATAACCCAGCTGCCTGCCTACCAACATTATTGGGATCGCATGATGTTTCAGCGCGAGCCATACAACCTATAAATCGCGCTCTTTTATCCTGCGTATCTATTTCACCTTCATTAATTTCAATCATTAGGAGCTTTGGATATTTGATTAGTAAATTCTTAGCGTCAGTTTCTATTTTTTGACAGGATGTAATGTTTACTGGATGACCTGGGTCTTGCCATCTGCTTTCTGTAAATTTCGGCGGTTCTAATTTTGTAACGCTAAAAATTATTAATTCAGCATTGAAAATGTGGGGGTTTATCCAATATAAAACAGACCCGCTTGCAAAAATTACAACCAATCCAATAATCGCGCCTGTTATTTTTTTCTTTCCAGCGCCTTTTTTATTTATTGCCGCGCTTGTCATATATTCTAATGAGCCAATCACAATATATAAAAACGCAATGGCGACAGCTATAGCGAGCCAAAGATTATAAACTCCTTGAATGCAATCCTGAAGGGATCCTTGGCAAAAATTTTGAAGAAAATCTGTCGGGGTCATCTATAAATTTTATTCGTTGCGTACTCGGTTGAATTTGATGGGTCAATCACTATAACTTTTAATTCCCCCGATATATTATTTGTTGTAGAATTTAAATTTAACAAACTGCTGCCACCAACATTTTGTCCGCCATAAATCCATTTGTAATTTAATGTTGGTGTTTTTACAAAAAAATTAAAAGGCATAGCAAAAAAATAATTGCTGGTATTATTTTTGTAATTAATCGGCAAAATTAGATTCAAGTTTTTATCAAATTCTACGATGCTTACTCGCGGCTCTGGAAGAACAAAATAAAAATTTTTTTCGAGCGTTATCTGTCCGTTTTTAGCGACAATTTTTCCCGAGATATTTTTAATACCGCTATTTACCGGGATTTTTATTGTATTTGAATTTGTTGTTTTGTTAAAAATTGTTCCAGCTAAAACATTCCAATCAAATGAATATTCAGATGACGGCGCTTCGACTCCCAAAAGAACTCCACCATCAATTTTTTTTGCAAAAACATAAAGCGATAGCGATTGCGCAAGAGAAAAATTTGTTAAAAATAATAATAAAAATAAAACAATAAATAATTTACTCATTATAAAATTATAAACTGAAATAGTTTGTAGTCTCCGTTTTTATAAGATGCTTCGCGAGTTTTTCGAGTCTAATTTTTTTTGGATTTAAGTAATTTTTTAGTACAAAAAAAAGCGATTTGATGTTATCTCCTCGCTCTGTCGTGTGGCTATTTGTTGACGATGTGTATCAGCTGGTCGATCTCTTCAGCCGAAAGCTCACGGTTCGACAGCTTGGCTACCTCTTTGGCATCAGAGATCCGACCTTGCCGAATGCATGACTGCACCAGCTGGTCGATGGCTGTAGTGCGCAATGATATCACCTCCCTTCTTCAATTGTAATTCCACTATTTTTATGACATAGCCTCTTTTTCTATTTGCTGTCTTCCATTCTTTTTACAATGTTTGGAAAAATAAAGAATAAAAATATTATATTAAATGTTTCGATTGGTAAGACATCAATCACATCTCCTAAAATCGGAATAATTCCAGTAATAACGCTTGTAATTTCTAAAGACCGAGTAGCCCAAATAAAAACTTTTGAATATTGCGTGATTTTTTTAATTGCTTGCGCTCCGGTTATTCGTCCGCCACTGTAATCAAACGCACCGCTTAAATACCAGAAAAGTCCAAGATAAAACACTTTTACAATTCCAAAAATAATTCGTAAAATCCACCCACCAATCCCGGCTGTTCCTAAATCAAGAGCAGTTGCAATTATTCCCATAATATCAACCATAATCGCTATTACAAAAGTGAAATATAAAATAATCTTAACAAAAGCGCTTTTGTCTTCTGTGTTATTCGGAACTTCTAATTTAGATAGACCTGCTTCTGGGTCATGGATTGTTTTAATTTCATCTCCGCCTGTCTCTGGATTATATAAAATTTCCGCCATTAGGTTTGGGTTATTAGCCAACTACACCTTTCTATATTATTCTTTGTCGGATTCCTTAATAGCCATTAATTGTTCAAGTGATGAGCGAATAATCTGGTCTTCCGCGTAAGAGCCAAGTATAAAAATTGGAACTCGTTTTAATCCAGCGATAAGAATTCCTCTCCCCCGTTCGGCTTGCGTTAAAAACTTTTTTTCTCCTTCTGAAAGAGCAAAGGTTTGACCAACTAAATCAATGGTTGCAGGCGATTGCTTCATTAAAAAAACTAAAGCAGAGTTTGTTATGATTGGTTTTCCATATGGAGAATTTAAAAAGTCCTCAACATCTTGCGTGATTGTTGTAATGCCTAATAAATATTTTCGCCCTCGTTTTATCGCGTTTAATAAAAAGTTTGCGCCAGATTCTTGTTTTACAAGCCACCAGCTCTCGTCTATTATCACAACTCTTTTTTTTAGTTCACGGCGAACTTTGCTCATAATATAGCTTAGCGCAAGATACATTCCAATTGGTCGCAGTTCTTCAACTAAATCCCTAAAACCAAATGTGACTATTCTTTTATTAAGCTCAACATTTGTTGGTTGATTAATGAATCCTGAAAAGTTACCTTGCGTATATGGATAAAAATTTTCAGCTACAATCTCACCCCCTTCCATGCTTCTAAGAATTTTCTCAAAATCATTTAGCGTTGGGAACATTTCAACTTTTGAAAAATCTGTTGTTGGTAAAATATTAAATGAAGCGTAAGTTTGCGTTAACGCTCTGTCTAAAATACTTAATTCTTCGGCGCTGAGATTTTTACCCAAAATTAATTCAATCAATCCAAGTAAATCGGCAATTTTTTCTTTAAAAACTTCAGAAGGCTCTTCTCCTTCTAAGACCGCAGGCATATCAAATGGATTAAGATGAAAATCAGATTTTAAAGATACGGGAACAAAGCTCCCGCCATAAACTTCTGTGATTGACTTATATTCGTTTTCAGGGTCTAGGACTATAACATCGGTTCCCATCATCAAATTTCTCATTATTTCAATTTTTGCGGTGTATGATTTTCCCGAACCAGATCGCGCAAAACTTACAATATGCGCGTTTTCAAACGCAAATCTATCAAAAATTACCAAGCTATTGTCTTGTAAATTTATCCCCAAAAGAATTCCCTGCTCCATAGAAAGCTCTGAGGATATGAATGGAAAAAATGAGGCTGCAGGTGAAGAATTTAGTTGATAATGCGCTTGTAATTTATCCAATCCCAATGGAAGAGTAGAAATAAACCCGTCTTCTTGCTGAAACATAACAGGCTTTGGAATAACCAACGCGCTTTCAAGTGTTTTGATAATTTGTTTTTCTTGCAAATTTAATTCTTCTGGCGATTCGTTAAAAATAGTTAGATAAAATCCAAGTTGAAACATTTTTTCTCGAGCCTGAACAAGCGCGTCCCTCAACGATTCAATGTCTTCATATGCGGTTCCTAATTCAGGAGACCTCACTAATCCCCGTTCTTCTCGCTCGGATATTTGACCTTCAACTCGCGCAAGCTGTTTTTCAAGTTGCTTCAATATAACAGGTGTATCCATATGAAAGAAAAATAAAGAAAGATTAAACGCTTCTTGGATTCCCAAAATATTTTCAAGCCATCCCGCAAATAGATATTTTGGATAAGCTAATACCAAAATATTTTTTCCAAAAATTTCTCCAATTTGAAAATCTTTTGCTGTGAATACAGCGCCTGTTGGCGAAATTATTTCTTTAATTTTTTCAAATCCAGCAAGAGATTTCACCGTAGGAATTTCAACTCTTCCCTTGCCGTCTGTTTTTCCTTTGGCGCGTAATTGTTGTAATATTTTTTTTATATCCATGTTTCAAAGCAAAAAGTAATGTTAATTAAATATTCGTTTTTGATAATTCTTCAAAAAGTTGAACTGGCGCGACTCCCCATCGCACGCTTGGATTATACATTTCAAACAAAAGCTGGGTTAATTCAGCGTCGCTAAGTTTAATCGGTTGTAATCCAATACTGGATAATTTTTCTGATATGTAGATAACGCGCATTTCAAGTTGTTCTAATTGTTGCTCAAATGCGTCTTGTTTTTTTTCAGCTGATTTAGAAAATTTTCCGCCAAGAGTCAATGAGACGGCGTCATATGAAACAATAATATAAAAAAGTTTTTTCATTATTTTATGTTTTTCAACATAATCTTTTATGAATCCTGTATATTCTTCAAGTTGCACTCGTATTAGTTGTTCGGTTTCATCTTCAAGTTTTTTATCTAATAAACTTAAATAGTTTTCAATATTTGCAAGTCGCGAAATGACTAAAATTTGAATTGGAAAATCTAATCCATCAAGCAGTTCCTTAAATTGACCGATAACCATTTCTTTTTCTGATTCAGCTAAAAGCGAAAAGTTTATCCCCGGAACAGCTAAAACAGTCCTTAATCCCCCATCTTCTAGGACATAAACCCCGTTCTTGATGTCTGATATTTTTATTAAACTGGAAGTTGTTGGTTGCATGGTTGTTTATTGGCGCATTGTTGGAAAATGCGGTAATGGAAAATTTCTGTAAGGATTAAACGGGTTCGCTGGATGTTTGTGCGAATATTGAATATATTTGATTAGTGGTTTTGATATGCTTGCTGTTTCTCGCTTTTTTGTTTCTATGTGCACTTCAGCTGGTGTTTTTACTACACGAGATATTGATGATGGTTTTTTGACAATAATTTTTTCAGTAGGAACGCTCTCTATTGGAAATTGTTCCTTTGGCATAACAACAGGAACGCGTTTAATAAATGTTTCCTCTTCCTCTATTTCAATTGGAAAGTATTTTTCTATAATCGGAATTTCTATTGACTTTGTAATAATTCCGGGAGAAGGTCTCCATAAATATTTTTTTCCCGCAAATGAAAAAAAATATTCAAATACTTTTGACATCTGATTTAGCAGTGGTTTCCCGTTAAGCTGAATCCAGCCCAACGCAACCGCTGTTATAAACGCGAAAAATGCGATTACCATTGCGATAAAAGACGGAAGTATTTTGAATGAAATAAACGATATAAAAAACGCGCCTAATAATAAAAACAGCTGTCTGAATGTAAGCACTCCCATCAACTTGTCTTCTATTGTAATGTATTGCGGAACAGAAAATCTCATCTAATTCATTTTAAGTTAAATGTTTGATAAATCCAACACTTCATCGTTTTCATCTTGCCTTATATTCGGCATTTCATTTTGTGTATTTTCTGTTTTGGGTTCAAATTTTGGAATTTCGTCAATATTGTTTGGAGTTTTATATTTTGTGTTTTCTATTTCAGGTTTTGAGCTTTGCTCTCTAAATTCTAAATTCTGAATTCCACTTTCCAGCTCTGTATCAGGAATCGGTTGAGTGCGCAGTGATTCATTTTTATCTTCAATTTTTATTCTTGCGCTGGTTTTTGTTTCGCTACCTATTTTTTGCGCGGGAGTTTGAGGAATTTGAACAATTTTTGGATTCAATAAATCAGCCCTTAAATTGACGGGTTTTTGCACTGGTTTCGTGGTTTGTATTTCAGGTTTTTGCGGTAAAGATTGCCTTGCTACTTTTCCTAAATCTACAATATTTTTTGGAGAAGAAGATTGAGCTCTTGCCTGCTTGATTATGTCTTTAAATATTTCTTCTCGCGATTCTTCCTCGTCCTTTTTGAAAGTTTCCGCGTTTTTCCAAACCTGAATAACGAGGGGTTTAAATCTTGTCCAGATGTAATGAGCGATTTGAGATGACTTTTCTTGTTCAAAATTTAGTCGTTTCGTAATTTCAATTGCAAGAGAACCAACGCTTTCTGGTTCAAAAAATTTTATGGAAATGTCTTGAATCAGATAGTCAAAATTTATTTGCGTGTCGTCGTCAATTTCAAATTTTTTTACACATTCATCAAAAAAATTAAAATAATCATCAGAATTTATAAAATTCTTTATGGATTGTGGCGATTGATTGTATAAGTTTAAGTATGTATTCATTACCAAGTGATAGATGACGGAGGCGTTAATCTGTTTAATATTCCGTCTATGTATGCTTTTATTGAAAGCGATGGTTTTTCAGAAGTTGGCATTGCAGTTGCGGCGGGCAGTATTGCAGGCGACAATTTTGTCCATAAGGTTTGCGCGTCAGATAGTCTTCCTTGCGAAATTGAATTTAAGATTTGTCCTAATCCAGCTTTCATTACCGGTCGTAATGATGGCATATTTACAAAACCTCTTACAAAGTCAGGGTCAGTTTCGATGCCAAGCGATAGCGCTTTATCAAAATGTTCAGAAGATGCCGCGAAACGCTGTTGTTTTGTGCTCGACATACTTGTCCATGTTTTTTGAAGTACATCATCGGGCTTAAATGCAGTTTCTATGCCAGTGCTTGGGTCTTTATATTTTAATTGCCCAACAATTTTAGAAACCTCGCTCCACCCTCCTGCTGTCGGTATATCTATTGAAGATAATGCTTCCGCCATTTTGTTTTCATCTATTGCGTTAAATCCTTTCCATTTTTTAGATAAAAATACACGAGCCTTACTATCACTTAGTATGCTTGGCATTTGAGCAACTTGTTTTATCCATTCTTCATTGTCCCAGTCAATTTTATCCGAATCAATAATATGTTTTAGCGTTCCATATTTTTTGCTCTTTGTTAGCTCTTGCATATAGTCTCTTATTTTTTTAGGGTCGCTTTTTATTTGAGCGATTTTTCCTTTTGCTATTTCTTCTTCGCGCTCTTTTTTGCCTTTTTGCATTGACTCGCCAAGGCTTCTCATTTGTTTTCCAATATTGTAAGTTCCAGCAACACCAGACCCCGCCAATTTATCCCCGAATGTTTCAACTTTCTCGCCAATTCCAGCTCTAATCGGTTTAAACCCAGCTTTTCCAGCTCCAGCCACAGTGCCACCCATAGCCAAATAAGAACCTTTTGCGAAATTGACGCCGAATGTTGCAAATCCCCCGCCAAGTTTTTGCGCGTAATTTATTACAAAAGCGTAATAAGCGACTATAAAGAAATATCG
>JBBTQG010000043.1:0-10521 GCA_038065795.1 Patescibacteria group bacterium
GCGCTCTTCCTAAAATAAAATCAAATACTAAATTTCTAAGCACATAATTTCCCATATGGAACCGATAAAAAAACAGGTACTTATTAGGGTGTGTTTTGAGAAAAAATTCATATCCAACCCTATCTATATGCGCGAATTTGAGCCAATCCGATATATTTCCGCTTCGCATCCAACCATAATCTTTTGAATAATGTTCTGAATGAGACAAAGTATTATAGAATGTTTTTGTTGTGTAAAAATATTTTCCATTATATTGTGGCAAACTTAAAATTCTCAAAAGTAAAATATTATCAATTGCCATTGCTTTTTCATAAAATTTTTCATAACCAAATTTATTCGGTATACTTACAAGATATTGTTCAACAGCGTCTTTTTTTCTCATCATACACGAAAAACCGAGCCATCCCGGTTCTTTATAAAATTTTCTTAAAATAAATTCTAATGTTTGTATTCCGTGTTTTTTAAAATTTTGCCCCGTATAAACAATTTCATCTTTCTCGTTTTTTTCATATGCTTTCATTGGATTTCCAACAAAAGCAACATTTGGATTTTCATCAAACGCGCGAACTTTTTCTTCAATATAGTTTTCATCAAGCCAATCATCTTGACCAATATGTTGAACAAAAACACCGCTTGCTTCCTGAAATGTTTTTAAGAAATTTTTTGAAGCCCCGAGATTTACCTCATTTGCAATCAATCTTATTTTGTCCGACCTTTTCTGATATTCTTTTACGACTTCAATAGTATTATCTTTACTGCAATCATCAATTACCAATATCTCCAAATTTTGATATGTTTGTTTTAAACAGCTATCCAGCGCCCTTGTTATTAAATGCTCTCCATTGTAAGCTGGAATACAAATACTGACTAGTGGTTTATTTTCCATTTTATATTTTTTATCTGATACGCTTCAAAAATCCATTCGGATAAAAAGTTATAATAAATTTTTCGCGCGACTTGTCTATTTCAAAATCTTTTCTTGTTTTTAAAAATTCTTTTACGGCTTCCATTGGTCCAGCGCCCCAACCCGACAAAACTGGATGATTATTTATGTTTGTGTCTTCAACTACCATATAACTATTCAATGAAACAAATGCGCTATACAATTCCATTTCTTTTAATACATGATTTTTTCTGTGGTTAGAATCTAAAACAACAATCGCAGTTCTATCGCCAATAATTTTTTTAACTTGTTCAATAATTTCAGGAGAAATAGAATTGCCGATAATTTTTGTAATTCTCGGATGATTTACTTTTTCGCTGTAATTATTTATATCAATTGTAATGACTTTTCCATTTCCAATTAAATCAAAAATAGAAGCGAAAAACAGAGCCGACCCGCCCCTGTCTGTTCCTGTTTCAATAATAAAATCAGGTTTTAATTCCCAAATCATTTCCTGGTATATCCAAGAATCAAGCGGACATTTTGAAGTTTTAATTCCAAACCAATATATTTCTTTGTTCTTTTTTGCCATATCAGTAAAAAATGTGTAATAAAATAATTTATGAAATCCTTTTGTGTAACATTTTGAAAATAATTTTGTGATAAACTTATCAGCAGAAACGCGAATAGGAGTTATTATTTTAATATTTACTTTTTTTAACAAACCAATATATCCTTCTTTTTTAATTGTTTCCTTAAATTTATTCATTAAAAATATTTTTATACCACTCTTGGTTCTGGAACTGGAATAATAAATTTAATTCCTTTTTCTCTTAATTCTTTTTCTTTTTCCAAAATTGCATCAGCATAATTCCAAGCTAAAAGCAAAATATAATCTATTTCACTTTCTTTAATTTTATCGGGATGTTCAATTGGAATTCGTGTTCCCGGCGTATATAGACCTTGTTTTAACGAAGTTGTGTCAGTAATAAAATCTAAAATTGTATTATCTATACCGCAATAATTTAATAATGTGTTTCCTTTTGCTGGAGCTCCATAGCCAACAATTTTTTTACCCTGCTTTTTTAAAGAAACCAATAAATCTTTTAAATCTTTTTTATTTTTCTCAACTTTTTTAGAAAATTGTATAAAAGTTTTTGAATTATTTAGTTCTAATTCTTTTTCTGTATTAAGAAAATTTTCCACACTATCTGACACATTAAAATTTTTGCCAACGAAAACCCTTAAAGATTCTCCGTGAATTGGAACTAATTCAATATCAAAAATTTTCAAATCAAATTGTTCAACTAAATTTAGTAAAGAATGTAGCGAGTAATATGAAAGATGCTCGTGATAAATCTGGTCAAAACCGCCTTCGCCGATTAAATTTCCAACCCAATGAACTTCAAAAACAAAAACTCCGTCATCGTTGATTAAAATCTTAATTCCTTCAAAAACATCTTTTATATCATCAATGTGCGCCATTACATTATTTGCGATAATAACTTTTGCCGAACCGTATTCTTCTAATATTTTTTCAGCTAATTTTTTGCTAAAAAATTCATTAATTGTTTCAACTTTTTTTTGTCTTGAAATTTCAAAGATATTTTTCGCCGGTTCTATGTTTAAAACCCTACAAACATCTTTTATGCTTTCCAATAAAACTGCGTCATTTCCTCCAATTTCAATCATCAAATCATCGTTTGATTTTATAAATTTTTCAACAAGCTCATTAGCCATTCTTACAAAATGCTCTGCTAATGGTTTGCTTGCCGATGTCAAATAATCATAATTACCAAATAAAATTTCAGGGCTTACAACATCTAAAAGTTTTAATAATTTACAGGTTTCACAAAAATAAACGCGTAATGAAAATTTTTGCTCTTCCAATAAAAGCTCATCTTCTCTTAAAAAAGAATTCGCCGAGGGCATTTCTCCTAAATCCAAAATCTTTATCAAATCAGATTGACCACAAATCCTACAATTTGTTCTTTTATAAAAATTTTTATTCATACTCCTTAAATTATTTTCCACTCGGTTTTTAAATATTCTTCTAACGCTTCCTGCCAATTACGGAGTTTATAATTTTCTGATGTTAAACTTTCATTTTTTGCCGTTGCGTTAAAAACTGATGAATCAACCGATAAAACTTTAATTTCAGATTTTAATTTTTCAACAATAAATTTTGCAATTTCATATCGCGACGCAATTCCGTTATTAGAAATATGAATAATCCCTTTTTTATCTTCAATAATTAATTTTTTAATTTCATTTACTAAATCTTTCGCAAAAGTTGGCGAACCAATCTGGTTTATAACCGCTTTTATTTCTTTTGTTTCTGGATTTTTTAATTGTTCAATAATTTTCCCAACAAATTTTTTATCTTTTTCTTTTCCTCCGCCAAAAATCCAACAAGTTCTCACAATTAAATAATTTTCTAAAATTCCCTTAACAACTAATTCTCCTAAAAATTTTGACCGTCCATAATAATTTTGAGGATTTGGTTCATCGCCTTCTTTATAGGGTGTTTTTTTAATTCCATCAAAAACAGCGTTTGTTGAAATGTAAATCATTTTTGCGTTTATTTCTTTTGAAGCGACAGCTACATTATAAGTTCCTACGCTATTTACAAAATAACAATGTTGTGGATTTTCTTCGCATTTTTTTAAATCAGTTTCAGCCGCTAAATGTAAAATAACTTTTGGCTGTTCTTTTTTAAAAACTTCCAAAACTTGTTCTAAATTAGTTATGTCTAAAAAATTCCTGTCTGTTTTAATTCCAAAATCAACATAACTGCCGACCATACCGCCGTCTCCTGTTATCAATATACTTTTTAACAATTCTTCACTTTGCATTTTTTTTGTCTTTTTGACGATGAGCCCAGTTTGCTGACTTTATTAAAGTTTCCATAGTTCCAGCGTCTGACCAAAATCCTTTAACTTCGCTAAAATATAACCTATCTTCCTTTATAAACATATTATGTACATCTGACAATTCATACTCGCCCCTCCAAGATGGTTTGAGTTTTTTAATTTTCGCGAATACATCAAAATCATACATATAAAATCCCGTTGTAATAAAGTTTGATTTTGGTTTTTTTGGTTTTTCTTGTATATCAATAATCTTTTTACCTTTTATTTCAACAACTCCAAATCTTTGCGGGTCTTCAACTTTTTTAAGAAATACCTTTGCTCCATCAATTTTTTTAAATTCTTCTGCTTCTTTTAAAAAAGATACTTCAAAAATATTATCTCCCAAGATTACAGCAATTTTTCCATTATCAACAAAATCTTCTGTTAAACTAAGCGCTTCGGCAATTCCGCCCGCTCCATGTTGCAACGCGTAAGACATTTTAACTCCGTAATCCTTGCCAGAACCTAAAAAATTCATAAAATGACCCGCGTGCTCTTTACCGCAAACAATCATAATATCTGTTATTCCACTATTTTTAAGAGTTTCAAGCGGATACAAAATCATCGGCTTATTATAAACCGGTAATAAATGTTTATTTGTTATTTGCGTTAAAGGATGGAGTCTTGTTCCTGTCCCTCCCGCCAAGATGACACCTTTCATTTTTTATGTTTTGATTTTAATATTAATTTTTTATTATGCGCTCGCCACAAATCTATGTGCGGATTGAATACGCCTGTTTTTTTTCTAACATTATCAACCCATTTTTTATTTTCCAAATACCACTCAATTGTTCCCTGAAACGCTTGAACAAAAGAATATTTTATTTTCCATCCAAGTTCTTTTTTAATTTTTGAAGAATCTATCGCGTATCTTCTATCATGCCCCGGTCTGTCAGATATAAATTCAATCCAAGACTTGTCGCGATTAAAAAATTTCAAAATTAAATTCGCTATTTCTAAATTATCTTTTTCATTATCAGCTCCTATATTATAAACCTCCCCAGCTTTTCCCTTAAATAAACATAATTCCAAAGCGCTACAATGATCTAAAACATAAATCCAGTCGCGAACATTTTTCCCATCGCCATAAATTGGCAATTTTTTATTTTCAAGCATCCGCAAAATAAAAAAAGGGATTAATTTTTCCGGATATTGATATGGACCATAATTATTAGAACAATGTGTTACTATAACAGGTGTATTAAAAGTTTTATAATAGGCGCGACAAAGCATATCTCCTCCAGCTTTTGTCGCCGCATAAGGAACATTTGGAGCGAATGCCGTGTCTTCCTTAAATGCCGAAATTCTATGAAAATTGTTATGTGAAATTTCGTCATTTAAATCTAAGCTTCCGAATGTTTCGTCTGTGGAAATTTGAACATATTTTTTTACATTAGGATTACTTTTTACAGCTTCTAAAATATTAAAAACTCCGGTGATGTTTGTATCTATGAATTCCTTTGCGCCAGTGTGAATGCTTTTGTCAACATGTGTTTCTGCCGCGGCATTAATAACGAAATCTGGTTTAAACTCCTTAAATACTTGTACCAACTTTTTTTGAGCGCAAATATCTCCTTTTACAAATTCATACCTTTTATCATTTTTTATATCTGCTAAATTTTCTAAATTTCCAGAATAGGTTAATTTATCATAATTTAAAATAGAAACATTTTTATGCTTCTTCAAAATATATCTTATAAAATTACTACCAATAAACCCCGCCCCGCCTGTAACTAATATTTTTTTTGATTTAACCATAATAAAAAAATTGTTGTTAAAAAATTCAAAAAATCATTTATTAACTTTTCAGCGCTGAAAGTGAATTATCGCTTTCAGCATCTGAAATAATATCAAATGCCTCTAATATGGACTTTATTCGAAAATGTGGATTAATTTCGTTATTTATATTATATTGTGTTTCTAAAAGTATTGTATTACACCCTGCTCTTTTACCAGATTCAATATCTTTCGCGCTATCGCCTAAAATAAAAGATTCTGACAGGTCAATATCCCACTTTTTTGCCGCTTGTAAGAGCATTCCCGGCTTTGGCTTCCTGCATTCGCAATTATGCTGATTGTCATGAAAACACATAAAAATATCATCAATCGTAAGAATTTCTAAAATTGCTTTGTGCATTCTTTCCAATTCTTCCATTTCCAACAATCCTCTAAAAATTTCTGGCTGATTAGTAATAATGATAGCAAGATAATTTTTTTCTTTTAGTTTCAATAATAATTCATTAATTCCATCAATAAAAACAAATTCCTCAAATTTTCTCGGCGAAGATATATATTCATTTTCTCTAACAATAATTTTATTAATAATTCCATCTCTGTCTAAAAAAATTGCTTTGTTCATAATTTATTTAGGTTCTCTTTTTTCTATTTACCTTTTTAGTTAGACTCCGCGCTTTTCGTCCATTGCGATTTAATTTACGAACAGAACCACGATTAGTCCGACTTTGTCGGTCTGGTACATATGCGAGAATCTCGCCTGTTTTATTAATATTCTCACCGACAATAGGTTGAATATTATATTTAAATTTTTTCAAAAAATTAATACATTCATTATGAATCTTTTCAGTGTGTGTAGCCAAAAAAATAGCTGGACGATATTGCTCTATCGTGTATTCTGCTCCCTTTAAAACAGCAAGCTCATTTCCTTCAACATCAATTTTTAAAACATTTGGAGGCAATAATTTTTTACTTTTAATTAAATTATCTAAAATAACACTTTTTACCCTTATCCCTTTTTCTTGTTCAATAATTCTTCCGCTGAAGCTATTTGATAATTCCCCAAAAAATACATTTTCCTCTTTATCTGAAACCGCAAATTCAAAAATTTTTACATTCCCAAGTCTATTTAATTTCAGGTGTTTTTTTAAAAAATTAATATTTCGTGGCAATGGCTCAAACGCAAAAACCTTGCCTGTTATTCCAACTAATTCTGACGCTAATAGCGTATAAAATCCAACATGCGCGCCTATGTCAAAAACAACATCCCCTGGTTTTACAATTTGTTCAAAAAGTTTTTGCTTATCAATTTCATAAATCCCCAACCAATAAGCATTCACCCCAGAACCTTTTATCCATTTTTTACCCTTTAATCTTCCATTAGATATTGGGATAACTATATTTGAAGGTACTAACCTTAAACACTTTCTCAGAAACCAACCCACAACCGAATTTTTATAAATTCTTGAAGCGCTATTCATTACTCATTGCTTTTAAAATTCCTTCAATATCTTTTTCATAACTATAATTTTGGATTATTTTAAACGACTGCTCTCCAAATTTTTTTCTTTTTTCTAAATTATTAACAAGCTCATTTAAATATCCTGATAATTTTTCAATATTTCCAACAGGATAAATATATCCATTTTCTCCGTTCTTAACTAAATCAGTTCCACATCCAACCAAATCTGAAATAATTATCGGTAATCCAAAACACATTGCTTCATTTACAACAAGACCCCATGTTTCACCAACTCCTGATGGCAAAACAAAAATATCGGCTATTGAATAATATTCTGGTAATTCAGTTTGATTTTTAAAGCCAACAAAATAAACATTTTGCAAATTATTATCTTTTGTATATTTTTCAAGCTGAAGTTTTAATTCCCCGTCGCCAATAAATAAGAGCGAGGAATTGGAGGTGCGATGTGAGATATATTGAAACGCTTTCAATAAATCCATTGGTCGTTTTTTTTTAATCAACTTCCCACAAAAAAGAATAACAACTGAACTTCTATCAATACCCAAATTATTTTTAAAATCATAAATTTTATCCGCTAAGCCTCTTTTGGCTTCTACAAAACGAGAATTATCAACTGAATATGGCGTAAAAATTAATTTTGATTCAGGCACTCCATAGAACTGATAAAATTTTTTATTTTCTTCTCCAATATATAAAATTTTTGAAATTCTTGAAAATAAAATTTTTCCTAAAATTATTTTTTTTAATCCAATCTTCCATCTCACTTTCGTATATTCATGACTCAGTGGATTTTCGGCTCTCAAAAAAATCGGGGTTTTATTTAAAACACCTGCCAAAACAACAAACCAATCGCTCAGATAAGACCAGCTATTTATTAAAACCGCGTCGAATTGACTATTTCTGATTTCTCTAAAAATTCCAAAATTAATCAATCCAAAAAAATGGAACCCTGAAAATAAAGAATGATGCTGAAAACGATTTATCGTTTTCAGCGCCGAAAAACAAGTTTTCGGCTTTTTTAAAAATTCAAAATTATACCCTTCTAAAAGAGGAATATCCCATTTAAAACTTTTTTCAAATTGCGGGTCAAAAGATTTTTTCACGCCATGATTTGAATAAAAAAATACTTTTAAATTAACCTTGCTTGCCAATTTTTGGTAAAGAGGCGCTTGATACTGAATAGGGTGTGAAATAAAGACGCCAAAAAGCCGAGAAATAAATTTCTCGGCACCGAAAATACCGTAATATAAATTTTCGATTTTTCGGCATTGTTTTTTGGCTTCGAAAACTTGTTTTTGAACGGCTAATTTTTTCATCCCGTTAGAGATAGGAAACGTTTTAATCTATTTTTTAAATATCGTCTCCCCATCCCGCTTTTTAAATATTTTTCTCTCGACATTGCATCTTGTTTATTAATGCAAAACTCATAATAAATGAGTTTAAATGGACCTCTATTTTTTGTATATGTTGACTTACCGAAATTATGCTGATTAAAACGTTTCCGTAAATCGTTTGTATAACCAATATACCACTTTCCATTTTTTTCACTTTGTAAAAGATATACATAATATATTTTGTTATCTCTAACGGGATTCATTAAATTAATTCAGAAAGAATTTTTTGCGCCTCTGCATATCTTTCGGGAGTTCCAATATCAAAAAATTTACCATCAACTACATATGTATAACAATCCTTATCTAAAAGTTTTGGAAATAAATCTTGTTCTAATGAAAAAAAATCTTCATCCGGCATATGGTCAAATATATCCTTACGCATTAAATAAACACCAGCATTTACAAAGCCTTCCCCTGTCCTTGATTCCTTTTCGTAAAAACCTATTATTCTTCCAAAATCATCAATTTCTATACTGCCATAATCAGAGACATCTTGCATTTTTGAAGCAACCAAAGAAAAAAGGGTATTATTGCCAAAATGAAAATCGTAAAAATTTGGTAGATGCACAGGACAGAACGAATCGCCATTCATAACCAAAAAATGGTCGCTCTTAATTAATCTTTTTGTATTTTTTAACGCTCCGCCAGTTCCTAATGGCTTTTCCTCAAATGAAAATTCCGCATTAAAATCATCTCTGTTTTCCGCATATTCTACAACTTGTTCGGACAAATAACCAGCAGCTAAAATTATTCTTCTAAAATTATGCAAAACAAGCATATCAATCAAAATATCCAAAAATGGTTTCCCGCCAATATCAGCAACACATTTCTGCATATTTGGAACAACTGGGTGAAGTCTCGTCCCCTTTCCCCCGCACAATATTACGGCGTCAATATTATTTTTATTAGATTGATTGTGGATCATAGTAAATTATCTGGCTTCCCAAATTTTCAAATTTAAACGGAACATTTATTAAATATTTTAATTTTTCTTTAATTTTTGACTGAGCTTCTGGCTTTGCAAAAAATAAAATAAAACCTCCTCCGCCAGCTCCCAATAATTTTCCACCCAAAGCTCCAGAATCTAATCCAGTTTTATAAATTTCATCAATACGCGGATTTGAAATTTTTGAACTCATTTCTTTTTTAATTTGCCAAGCTTCGTGAAGTAATTTTCCAAATTCTTCAAAATTATTATTTTGATTTGTTAAAATTTTTATAGATTCATCAACCATTTCGCGCATTAATTTTAACTCAAAATCTTTTTTATTTTCTGTTGTGTTTTTTATTTGTTCAACCACAACTTCTGAAGCGGTCCTTGATAAGCCTGTAAAAAACAACAAAAAATGTTTTTGCAATAACTCCAATTTTACTGAATCTATTACTATTGGGTGAACATCAATATGATTTAAGTTGCCAAACTCAATCTTGTTAAATCCTCCGTACGCCGCCGCGACTTGGTCTTGCGAACCAACATTTTCTTTAATTCTTTCTTGTTCAATATGAATCGCGTCTAATGCTAATTGTCTTTTTGAAACCATCCTTCCTTGTAAAGAATACAAGGCGTGAAGAAGGCATACTGTAAAAGTTGAACTTGACCCCATTCCTGAACGAGCTGGCAAATCTCCTTTGTGATGGATTTCAATGCCGTCCTCAATTCCTAAATGTTTTAATGTCTCTCTGACAGATGGATGATGAATTTCGTCAATTTCTTGTGGCAATTCAATTTGCGACCATACAATTCTGTGTTTATGCTCAAAAAATGGCGGTAGATATCTCGCGCTAATATAACAATATTTGTCTATTGTTGTTGAGATTACAGCTCCGCCATTTTCTTTATACCAAGGCGGATAATCTGTTCCTCCGCCAAAAAAAGAAATTCTATAAGGAGCTCTTGAAATAATCATTGTTTTTTAAAAAATAATTATATTATAATACTACTATAAATTACACAAACAACTTAATTTTACAACATTTTAAAAACAATGACACAAGTTTCATTTGACATAAAAGCCAAAATAATTTTTTAACAAAAAAAGAGACGAACTTCGAATGAATTCGCCCCTTAACAGCATGGAAAAACAATTACTTGTTGGTTTCTTCTATAATCCAATC
>JBBTQG010000044.1:0-7317 GCA_038065795.1 Patescibacteria group bacterium
TTTTATGAACAATAGCAACATCGAATCGTCGGGGGGGGGGGTATTAGCAGTAGTCATAATGTTTTTGAAGAAATAATTTCTCTTGATAATCTATTTTTATCGTGGAAAGAATTTAAGCAAGGCAAGTCCAATAAACAAGATGTGCAAGAATTTGAATTTAATTTAGAAGATAATATTTTCAATCTTTATTACGAATTAAAAAATAAAACCTATAAACATTCAGATTATACATCGTTTTTTATCAAAGATCCCAAATTGAGGCATATTCACAAAGCAACGGTAAAAGATAGAATATTACACCACGCTATATTTAGAATTCTATATCTAATTTTTGATAAACAATTCATTTATGATTCGTATTCTTGTAGATTAAAAAAAGGAACACATAAAGCAGTGAATAGATTAAAAAGATTTTTACAAAGATTAATCAAAAACAATATAAAAACAACCTTTATCTTGAAATGCGATATTAAAAAGTTTTTTGACTCAGTAAATCAAAATATATTGCTCGGATTGATAAATAAGAACATTAAAAATACAGATATTATTCAACTTGTTAAAGAAATAATTAAAAGCTTTGAAACAGAAAAAGAAAAAGGAATACCGCTCGGCAATATTACAAGCCAGTTGTTTGCTAATATCTATCTTAATGAATTAGATAAATTTATAAAACATAAATTGAAAATCAAATACTACATTCGCTATTGCGATGATTTTATAATATTAGATACAGATAAAAATTATTTAATCGGCATAATATCGGTTATTAACGATTTTTTAAAAGATAATCTTAATCTGTATATTCATTCGCAAAAGGTTTTTATCAGAAAATACATTCAGGGAATAGATTTTCTCGGATATGTTGTTTTGCCTCATTACAGAGTTTTGCGAACAAAAACAAAAAAAAGAATGTTAAAAAAGACTAAAAATCAATACAAAAAATTAAGTGATAAATTAATCTCAGAAAAACAATTTAATCAGAGTTTGCAATCGTATTTGGGGATATTAAAACATTGCAGTGGATATAAGGTAAAGCAGAAAATGATAAAAAATATTGAAACTGATAAATGAAGCGCTATAATTGTATTAATGTTTAGATTAATTCGTTTAATTTTTTGGGTAGCTGTGATATTGATAATTTTTGCTGTTATGCCAGAATCTTTTTGGTTGAAAGTAAAGCCATTTTTTGATTGGGATAAACTTGTTGGAATGATGCAACTTGGGTTTCAAAAAATTATGAATTTATTTAAACAATCAACAGGCGTTGATTCTTCTCAAATTGGCGAGCAAATCCAAAAAACAACAGGTGTCAATTTAGCCAACATCTGGGGAAGTGTAAAAGATTTTTTCACCGGAATTTTTAATAAAATTAGGGGTATTTTAGGGTAGCAAGAATATTTCTACAAAAACTTTTGCGGTGAATGGCAGATATTCCGTGTTTTTTGATGAGGTTTCGGTGGAGTTCGGTGCCGTAGCCTTTATGCTTTTCAAGTTTGTATTTCGGATATTTTTTTGAAAGATTGATTACATAATTATCTCGTCTCACTTTTGCGCAAATAGAAGCCGCGCCTATGGAATTAAGCTTCTCATCGCCCTTTATAAATGAATGTATTGGAATTTTATTGAAAAATTGTTTTAAGCGCGCAGATTTATTGGTATAAAGTGAACGCGAAATTAAAAAATTTATTTTAGTCATGGGCGAATAATCTCTGTTCGAGAACCAGCTGTCGCTCGCTCCAGCGGCTCGCGCAGCCTCTCGTCTCGGCGGTTTTTCCCGAAATACAGAGTATTTCGGGACCAAGCCAAAACCGCCTCCGACAAGTTCTCTCGCAGAGATTATTCGCCAAAGCCTAATACTTGAAAGCGGTCTCCCGTCTATCGCAACGCATCTCGGTTCAAAATATTCTATCAATTTTTTAATTCCTATCAAAAAAGCCCCATTTATTCCATATTTTTCTATAGTTTTGTGAGAAATCAAAAAAACCTTGTGAGGCAAGCCAAGTTTTTTGATAATTTTGTAAATAAAATCCCTTTCGTCTTCTTTAAATTTTTTTGAGTCATAAAATTCAATTTTTTCGTTTTTTAAAATTTTTAAAACATTTTTATCCAAAAATAATCCTCCAACAGACAAAGGTCCAGCAAGCGAACCCCTACCAGCTTCATCAATTGACAAAATATTTTTATGTTTTGATAATAGGCGAGTTTCTTGTCCCCAACCAAAATTTGCTTTCTTGCGTTTTCTGATTAAAATTTTGTAGTAATGAAATTCGTCCACCTTCATAATCATACACATTATAGTCTATTGGACGGATTGTCAAAAATCGACGAGTTTTTATTTTTTTATTATTTTTGATGCTTCATTATAAAAAGCTTTGATTTAAAGGCTTTTTAGCGCGCAATGAATTTTTTTAAAGATTGTGGAATATGAAAAATAAAAAATATTTTTTAATAATTTGATGACAAAAATCAACGCGACAAAAAAAATATTAGTAATAATTTTTATTTATAAATCAAATCAAGAAAAATAAATTAAATAAAGGTATTTTAGTAAAATAAATTTAAATTTATCACAAATGAAATTCGTCCACCTTCATAATCATACACATTATAGTCTATTGGACGGATTGTCAAAAATCGACGAGTTTTTGGAAAAAGCAAAAGAACTCGGATATAAATCTATCGCCATTACAGACCACGGAAATCTTTACGGAGCTATAGAATTTTACACAAAAGCAAAAAAGCTTGGAATAAAGCCAATAATTGGGGTAGAATCTTATTTAGCTCCAAGAACAAGATTTGAAAAAGTCCATAAAATTGATTCAAAAATTACCCACCTCACTCTTTTAGCAAAAAATCTTGAAGGCTATAAAAATCTTTTAAAATTGGTTTCAAAAGCGCACACAGAAGGCTATTATTATAAACCGAGAATTGATATTGATTTGTTGAAAGAACACAATAAAGGCATAATAGCTCTTTCGGGTTGTTTGGCGGGAAAAATTAGCAGATTGCTTACGGCAAATAATTTTGATGAAGCGGAAAAATCAGCAAATCAATTTTTAGAAATCTTTGGAAAAGATAATTTTTATCTTGAAATTGGGCATCACCCTGGAATTGAAGATAGCGTAAATCTTATTCCTAAAATGATTGAGCTTTCAAAAAAAACAAACATTCCAATAGTTGCCACAAATGACATTCATTATCTAAACAGAGAAGACAGAGATGTCCATGATGTGTTTTTGGCTGTTCAAACTGGTAAAAATACAGATGAAAAAAACAGGCTGTCTATGAAAGCGGATTTTTTTGACTTAAATCACCAGGATGTTTTTTTGGAAGCATTTAAAGATATTCCAGAAGTACTTGAAAATAGCGTAAAAATAGCGGATTCATGCAATTTGGAGCTTGAACTTAAAAATACAAAAATGCCTCCGTTTGAAGTTCCGGCCGGTGAAACACACGATTCATATTTGAGAAAACTAGCCATCGATGGATTGCGAGACATGGGATTGGGTAAAAACAAGGAAGCCGAAGACAGATTGGAATACGAATTAAAAGTAATTTCAAATTCAAATTTTTCGCCATATTTTCTTGTTATGCATGACATAGTAAATTTTGCTAAAGAAAATAATATCAAAGGAAATACAAGAGGTTCTGCTGCTGGAAGTTTGACAGCTTTCGTTTTGGGAATCGCAAAAATTAATCCATTAAAATACGGGCTACTCTTTGAAAGATTTTTGAATCCTGAAAGAATAAGTTTTCCAGATATTGATATTGATTTTTCAGATACGCGAAGAGATGAAATTTTTGGTTATTTAAAAAGAAAATATGGAGAAAATAAAGTGGCGCAGATTGTTACATTTGGAAAAATGGCGGCAAGAGCGGCAATAAGAGACGCCGGAAGGGCAATGAAACTCTCGTATAATTTTTGCGATCAAATTGCTAAATTAATCCCGTCATCTTTTACTCTTAAAAATGCGGTTGAATTTGTTCCTGAATTAAAAAAAATGTATTCTGAAAATGCTGACGCAAAAAGGTTGATAGATGTAGCAAAGAGACTTGAGGGAACAGTGAGGCATGCTTCTGTTCATGCATGCGGAGTTGTTATAACTCCCACAGACATAACTGACTACGCGCCAGTTCAATTTTCCCCGCAAGATAATACAAAAATAATTACGCAATATGATATGTATGCCATTGAAGAGCTCGGACTTTTAAAAATTGATTTACTTGGGATTAGAACTTTATCAGAAATAGAAACAGCCGAAAATCTTATTTTGGAAAGATATAATAAAGTTCCGGAAATTATAGAAGGCGACAAAAAAGTTTATGATTTGTTATCTCGTGGCGAAACAGTAGGGGTGTTTCAGCTTGAAGGCAGTGGTATGAGAGAGTGGCTTATGAAATTAAAGCCAACAAGAATAGAAGATATTTTTGCGATGGTTTCATTATATCGTCCCGGTCCAATGGAACTTATTGCGCAATATATTAAACGAAAACATGGATTAGAAAAACAAACATATTTACATCCAAAACTTGAACTAATATTAAAGGATACACACGGAATTTTAATTTATCAAGAACAATTATTGCAAATTGCGAGAGAGTTAGCTGGATTTTCGTGGGGCGAAGCAGATGTTTTAAGGAAAGCAGTTGGTAAGAAAAACGCAAGTTTATTAGAACAGCAAAAATATAAGATGATTGAAGGTATGGTTAAAAATCAAATTGATAATAGTACTGCTGAAAAAATTTGGAATTGGTTTGAACCGTTTGCGCGCTACGGATTCAATCTGAGTCACGCGGCGTGCTATGCGTTTGTGGCTTATCACACAGCCTTTTTGAGGGCGTATTATCCGATTGAATTTTTGACAGCTGTTTTTATGCACGAAGGAAAGGATTTGGAAAGAGCCAAAGAACTTATTGAAGAAGCAAAAAGAATGGGATTTGAAATTTTACCTCCGGATGTAAATGAAAGCAAAGTCAATTTTGCAATTACAGATGATAAAACTATAAGATTTGGATTAGGCGCAATTAAAAATGTTGGAGAAAATCTTGTTGAAAATCTTGTAAATGAAAGGGTAGCGAACGGTAAATTTTTAAATATAGGAAATTTATTAAAAAGAATTCAGCATAAAGATTTGAACAAGAAGTCAATAGAAAGCTTGGCAAAAGCAGGAGCAATGGATTCTATAATTGATAGGGACACACTTTTAGGAAATTTGGAATATCTTTTAGAATTTCAGCAAAAACAAAAAAACGTTGCTTTTCAGTCGCAGAGACTTTTTGGAACAAGCGACGAAGTTGCGCTAAAGGAATCTGTCAAAGTTTCAATGGAGGAAAAATTAAAATGGGAAAAAGATTTGCTTGGAATTTATATATCAGGGCATCCGTTTAAAAGGTTTGCGGAAAAATTAAACGGAAAAATTAAAAAGATTCAAGATATTAAAAAATTTAAAGAATTAAACAGGGCGAGGATTGGAGGAGTTGTAAATACAATAAAAAAGATTATGACAAAAAAAAATGAGCCGATGGCAACATTTGAGCTTGAAGATTTATCAGATTCTGTAAAAATAATATTTTTTCCAAGAAGTTATGAAAAATTAGGCGCTATTCTTAAAGAGGGCAAAACATTTGTAATAACTGGAAATTATGACCCAGAAAGAGGGCAAATGATTGGCGATGAGATTGTTGAAGTGAGATAGGGCTGGGTTTTTTTGAATTTTTTTTGGTAAAATATTACTAATGGATAGACGATTATTTTTAGGCATTTCATTGCCACAAATTATTATCAAAGATATTCAAGAAATAGAAGAATCTATTGGTTCGCAATTATTTTGGAATCCGATTGAAAATTTACACATAACGGCATTATTTCTGGGGTTAATAGAAGAAGAATATTTAGAAAAGATTTATAAGATTTTAGATGCTCTAAAAATTGGAAAATTTTTAATAGAAATTGACAAAATTGATTATTCGCCCGGAGAAAGAATGCTCTGGTTGTATTTTAAAGAAAATGACGCGCTTAAAAATTTGAATAAAAATTTAATAGAATTTTTGGAAAAAGAAAATGTTCCATTTCAAAAAGATAATAGGGGATTTGATTTTTTACCACATATAAATTTATTAAAAATAAGAGATGAAAAATTTATTATGAATAATAATAAAATTCCAAAAGCTGTGGATTTAAAGTTTCAAGCAGAAGAATTAAATTTATACGAATCAATGCTCGGGCGCTCATTTGTTATATATGAAATCATAAAAACAAAGAAATTGGTTTAAAATTGATATATATAAGCCCAGATGGCGGAATTGGTATACGCGACAGGTTGAGGGCCTGTGCTCGCAAGAGCGTGTGGGTTCGAGTCCCACTCTGGGTATCAAAAAAGTCAAAGCAATAAATTCTAATGCAATCAAGTATTTCAAAAAAATTTATAGTTTCAATCATTTTGTTTTTAATTATTATTATTGCAGTCAATGTAATTGTCAATTTTCAGATTAAAAAAATCAAAAACGGAATAAGTGAAAGAAATTCTTTGCTTTCCGAAAATAGCAATAAGTCAACAGAAATGGCCAATGTAAAATATGTTGAACAAAAGGTAAAAAAAACAGAAAAAATTTTCGGAATGAGTATTGAGGATTTAAATAAAGTTTTAAGCAGTAAAATACAAAAACCAGATATTGCTCGACTATCATCTATTTTTCAAGAAGTCGCGCAAAAAAGTTCATCGCAAGTCGCTCTAAAACAAGAATCAGATGGAGAAATAAATGGCGAATGGCGCGGGACATTGGAAGGATTTACAGGAGCATTAAAATTATTACAATCAAAAGGATTGTCATTGAAAATGTTTAGTATTGAAGTTGCGCCAGATTCATCATCAAAACCAGAAGCAAAAAAATTCATAATTAATTTTAAAATACAAATTTTGTAAATATTAAAATAATGCAGAAGGTTAATTTTAAAACGAGCATCAAAATAGTTAATATTTGTTTAGGCGCTTTGGTGGTAATAAATTTTTCTTATTTCGCGTTTGTTTCTGTAAAAATATTAAAAGATAAACAAAGCATATCATCAAGCCAAAACGAAAATACAGAATTTGAGAAACTCATTACAGAATTTGAGAAAAATATCGATAAAATTAAAAATTTGGTAAAATAAATTTGTAAAAATTAATTTGGGCGCGTAGTTTAGTGGTAGAACACCTCTCTGATAAAGAGGAGGTCGTAGGTCCGATTCCTTCCGCGCCCAATTCGGGGATGTAGCTCAATTGGCGGAGCGTCTGAATGGCATTCAGAAGGCTACGGGTTCGAGTCCCGTCATCTCCA
>JBBTQG010000045.1:0-1382 GCA_038065795.1 Patescibacteria group bacterium
AATTTTAATTTTTGTTATCGGGGCGGGGGTCGGGGGAATTTTCGTTTGGCTGGCGATGAAAAGGACTGAGATTTTGTCTTGTTTTTGTCGGAGTCATTTAATTGATATGATATAGTTATGTTTCCCCGAGTTTTTCAAAATCAAATAACCAAGAAAGAGTCCGATATGGCATCAGACTCTATGGGGCAGGCAAACACAATTTATGTTTTTATTGACGCATCCAATTTATGGGAAGCATTAAAAGCGAAAGGCAGATTTTTAGATTTTGATAAAACAATAAAACACATCAAAGAAAAGTTTGGCGGAACTTTTATTAAAACCCTTTATTATACAGCGTACCCAGCTGAAGGTACGAGAAATTACAGCTTGGATGGAAAACATAGATTCTTTACTTTTTTGAAAAAGGGTTTAGGATTTGCGGTGATAAAAAAGGAGTTGAAGAGGATTAGCGTGACAAATGAACACGGCGAAGCAATAGAGGAAAAGGGCAATATGGATGTGGAAATAACCATAGATGCTCTCCATCATTTTAAAAAATATGATACGGCTGTTTTCTTTACCGGGGATTCTGACTTTTTGGCGCTCGTAACATATTTAAAGAATCACGGGAAAAAAGTTTTTGTCTTTTCTTCAAAAAATAATGTATCGCAAGAATTGAGAACTGGAGCGAACGGCTATACCGATATTTTGGATATTGATGGTATCTGGGGCAAGGAATTAAAACACAGAGCCGAGCTTGAAAAAGAGCGCGAATAAAAAGTCGCCCTCCTCGCGGAGGGCGACCCTTGGATGTGATACCCTTTCAGTTATGGTTAACCGAAAGACATTAATAGCGTAGCAAGCCGCTTGTTAGAAGTCAAATTTATCCACATAGGTTAGTTTTTTATAAACACATGACTCAAATCCTAATTTTTGTTATCGGGGCGGGGGTCGGGGGAATCGCGGTCTGGTTGGCGATGAAAGAGCCAAAGATTTCGGGTGAAGCTGGGTTAATCGAGAAGCAGGCCGAGGAGAAAGAGAAAAACAAAGAGGCGATTTTGGGTTTGATGGAAAGCGGAAATCAGCCGCTTACGAACAGCCATGTCCATCAGATGCTCGGAATTCCGGAGTCTTCGGCAACTCGGTATTTGGATGAATTGGAAAAAGAGGGCAAAGTCCGACAAGTCGGAAAAACAGGGCAAAGCGTTTACTATTCCAAGATCTGACTTAAAGGCTAAACCTTTATGGATTCCCAAGGTTTAGCCTTTTAAAACCCGGATCACCTGAACGGCTCAACCGCCCTGGGCGGTTGAGCCGTTTGTTTATAATAGATAAAAAGTGGCTAAATTCGGGTTTTTATGTTATTTTAGGCGAATACTTGTATGACCATAAACGGGATTTTT
>JBBTQG010000046.1:0-1121 GCA_038065795.1 Patescibacteria group bacterium
AAATACTTTTCCCTTGATGGCATATTATCCAAAATTTTCATCTGATTTTCCAAAACATTTTCTCTTTCCAAAGGATCGCCGACAAGAATATCCAAACACCTTGCAAGCTCCTTTGAATCGCCAACTGGAACAGCCGAACCAACCCCGACGTCGGGAGTCGGGGCTCCGACCTCTCTTCCGGAGAGCGTCGGAGTAGCAACACCGACATCCGTCATAAGAACCGGAAGTCCAGCGGCAGTTGCTTCTACAACCGTCATCCCATAACCTTCATAATTGGAGGTGAGCAAAAATAAATCGGCGGTTTTATAATACGACGCAAGATCGTCTGTCCATGGTTCAAAAACAACATTGTCATGTAGCTTATAGCTTTCAGCTTTTAGCTTTGATTCTTTTGGACCGGAGCCGACAATCAATAATAGAATATTAGGATAGTTAGGGATTAGGTTTTTAGCGGATTCAATGGCTAAACCGATATTTTTTTCACGTGTGAGGCGTGAAGCCATAAGAATTATAAATCTGCCGGGATATTTTTTACGCAAATCTGTTTTTATTGGAGCGTTTTTTATTTTTTCAATGTCCACAAAAATTGGAAGAATAGAAATTTTAGAAATTTGGTAATTGGGTAATTGGGTAATTATGGATTTTTTTATGCGTTCGGAAACTACGCGAATTCCATCGGCAGATGGAATTATTTTTTTAGCCACCAATACTCTAATTTTATTCTTTAAAGATTCGCGCCAAAAATACGGACTCAAAAAATCCGTGTGGATTTGAATATGCAATGAAATCTTTCCGCCAGAGGCGCCACGCCCGCCGTCGGGCAGGGATCCGCCTTGGGCGGAGAATTTCTTTTTCAGAAAATATCCAACAAGTCCGGTTTCAAATGGATCTTGGCAGGTGATTACACAATTTCTAATTTCCCCGACTTCGCCAAGGCTTCGCCGGGCGAGCAATTTCCAATTTCTAATTATTTTTGATGTAATTTTATATGCGCTGAAAAAGTACAAAAAATTGAATTTATTATTAGTTGGATATAAAAAAACGTTTCCAAAATTTCGGATTTCTGATTTCGGATTTCGTGCTTTGATAATTATATGCATTTCCTCAACCAATTTCCCATA
>JBBTQG010000047.1:0-8685 GCA_038065795.1 Patescibacteria group bacterium
GCGAATCCTTTCGTCCTTTCGCCCCAGTCGTTTTAGAAGAAATGGCTTCAGAATATTTTGAGATTGACCGCCCAAGCCCTTATATGCTTTTGGTAGCCGATGTTCAAAAAAACAAAAGAATGGCCGCGGCTGGTGATAGCCCGAATCTTTTTGGTATTGAAAAACTGAAATTAGCCAGAAGCGTGATTCCAGCGGTTACTCATATTGATTATTCTGCTCGAATTCAAACAATTAACAGAAAAGATAATCCAATTTATTATGATCTTGTAAAAGAATTTTACAAAAAGACCGGATGTCCGGTTTTGGTCAACACATCATTCAATGTCAGGGGTGAACCAATTGTCTGTACTTTCAATGAAGCCTACGTCTGTTTTATGAGAACTAATATCGACTACCTTGTTCTTGGTAATTTTATATTGAACAAAGAAGGACAGCCGCCGTTTGCCGACGCCAAAGATTGGAAGAAAGAATTTGCGCTTGATTAATCCAATTAACACTATGAATCTTTTTAAAGACATTTGGAGAGACTGGCATAATTTGCCTAAAAAACGCTGGCCGCGCTGGTTGGAGTTGATATATCGTATTTGGATGATACCGGCTATAATTTTAGGGAACATTGTTTCCCGCTTAATTTTAGTCATTATCTTTTATCTTATTTTTACTCCCCTATCTATATTATTGAAGATTTTCAGGGACAAAGATCTTTTACAGGAACACTGGGATTTTTCTCGACCTTCTTATTGGTATAAAATTGAAGAAGATTCGCATGGAACCGATTCCTATGGCCGCCAATTTTAACAAGCTTAAATTTTTTAATTTTCTATTCCTAGGAATTGGTCTTTTTTTATTAGCGATCTTATTGTTTCAGAAGTCAGCAGATCCAGTATTTTTCCGCTATTCCAGCAGATTACTAATTTTAATATGGGTAATTGCGGCGGCCGATGTATCCCTTGCTTGGATAATCTTCTATCGGATAGAGGCGCTATTGAAAATAGAGCGCGGACTAGCGCCTCTGATGTTAGTAATGTTATTTTCAATAATTTTTGTAGAATTATTTTTGCGAGTTACTAATCTTCCCGCGAATAAATTAACAAACAATCTTCCAAATCTTCGCATGACTTTACAGCCGGCCTATAAGATTTTGCCGGGATTGGACCCGCAGATTTCTTTTACCACGGACTCGTTGGGATTCCGTACAACCAAACAGGTGGATTATGGCAATAAGCCGGAAAATACAATTCGCGTTATAGCCATCGGCGGATCAGCCGCGGAGTCCTTTTATATTGATGACCAAAAAACATGGCCGTCGCTTCTGGGGGGATACTTAGATAAATATTTGGAAAATCAACGTTCAGTTGAGGTAATTAATGCCGGAAGATCAGGCGAGTATGCCAACCAGCATTTAGCAAAAATGAAAGATTATCTTAAATTTTCCCCGAATATCTATGTGGTGTTATTGGGGTTCAATGACATGACTGCTTATTTCCAAAATTTGTATAGAAACAATATCATGGGCGCCAAAGAATTTGTAAGCTCATTTGATAAATTTTATGATTCCTCAATTAAACGGGTGCGGTCAGCGCGAATATATCGCTTGTTTTCCTTATCCTATAGGATTTTATTTCAGCAAAAATCTTTTCCCACTATAGACACGCATGGACAAGTAGTTCAGTCTTTGCGCGACCTAGTAAAATCCGCCCAAATAATCGACTTACCGGCAGAAAGTTTGAAAGCGGATACGGGATTCCGAGGCACGGTAGCGGATATCGCAGCATTTTGCAATAAGGAAAAAATCCAATGTATTTTGATGACCCAGCCAACGATTTATTTTGATAAAATGCCGGCAGACCTTGAGGGTTTAATCGGATTCGCTCCGAAATTATCCGGATTCAAATTTTCCACCGGCCAGCTGGCTAAAATCATGGAAGCCTACAATGATGTTTTATTGGAATCGGCCGAGAATAGCTACGTTCATGTGATAGATTTAGCCAAAAATCTGCCCAAAGACCAGTCAGTTTTCTATGATGATGTTCATTTCAATAATCTTGGATCAGAAAAGGTCGCTAAAAAACTATTTGAGTTTATTCTCAAAGAAAAAGTTCTATAAATTTATGTCAAAATTCAGTTTTTTAAAAGAGATTTGGCAATATTTCAAGCAAAGCAAAAAATGGTGGATAGCTATCCTGATTGTGTTTTTATTGCTGATCAGCTTTGCTTTGATGGTCACATCCACTTCCATTTTCGCTCCTCTTATTTATCCGCTGTTTTAATAAAAAAAGACGCCTAGTTTTTAGGCGTCTCGTGAAACGTGGAAAAAGATTAGAACATGTTAAACTTGACCGCAAAATGTTTGCGCAAACGATAAAACACATTACATATTTTCATATAAATATTATTCAAAAAGAAAATGTTCTTTATATAATTATTACGAATAATAATATTCTCAAATGGCTTATTTTTTGTCTTCTCCGCAAGGATTCTAAAATGAGTCGCTGGCATTTGAGCTTTTTGCTTATTTAAAGATTTGATGCTTTTCTTTTCGTCATCGTCTATGCACAAAATCTGAAAACCGGCAGATTTTACAAAATTCTCCAATACTTCTGGCAAAAACATATACGAATGATCTATTTGAATCGCGCTTTCCAAGCTTCCAGCCTTTTTTGCCTGAAATCTAAAGTTTTTAACTTCAATAAAAATCCTACCATTATCTATAAGATGATTATAAATCCATCTGAAAAAAAGCTTGGGGTCTAAGAAATGATTAAGGGATTGCGAACAAATTATATTAGAAGCAATTGGAAAATCTTCCCCTACATCTTCAATCAGTCCGCAAAAAGTTTTAATACCCCTGTGATTTGCATAATCAGATTCAAATTTAGAAGGCTCAATTCCTAAAACTTCTAATCCTGTTTTATTGTGCAACCCAAAAAGTACTCCGCCGGACGACGAACCTATCTCAATAGTCAATCCTGGTAAAAGAGATTTTCCAAAAATATCTGCAATAGCTTCGCCGTGTCTGAATCCTTTGTTGAAACTGTTAACGATCTTGCTGTCTATAGAATCTCTTTTTATATTTTTGTACTCTCTATACAAACTTTCTCCATAATATTTTTTATAAAACTCATCATTCATTCTTGGATTTATAAAAATCAACCCGCATTTCTTACATATACAAGTTCTGGCATCTTGGCCAATGTGATCCTCTACAGCCAAAATCTTTAAATCATTGCCTCCGCATAAATTGCAAGGAATCTTTATTTTTTTATACGACATAATCTATTCAATAATAAATTTACAAAAACAGAAAACAGCCTCGCTCCGGAGTTTCCATCCAAACTAGATATGTCCATTGCCACTATTTTTCTTGCGCTACTATCGGTTTTTGGATTATTCAGATAATCCTTAACAAACAAAATCAATTCTTCAGGATTTTTCGCTATTTTTGCAAAACCTGAATTGAGAAAATCTTTTTGGTGCTCATAATCATAATATCTGCTAAGCCTCTTCCAATATGGTTTTTTATAACCGCTATCACCGCCGTCATAACCAATCAGTACAATTGGTTTATCGAAAACAGCCGCGTCAAGCATCAAACTGGATGGGCCTGTTACAACAACATCACAGTGATATAAAGAATCTGCCAGATGGTTGTCATCTTCCTTATTCATAAAAGATTCTTCCAGTTTTTCAGAATTGTTTTGCATATCAAAAAATAATTTTCCTTCTGATTTAAAATCTCCCAAATCCAGCCCGCCAAAAATAGGAAATCTCACCATAATCTGTTCTCCTGTTTTGCTTAATCCGTTTAAAAGATGCTTGTTCAAAGTTTTGTCGCCAGTCCATATATCGCTAGGAGGAACGAATAAAACAAGCTTTTTATTGCTGTCAAAACCCATTTTCTTAAAAAATATTTCTCTATCCGATCTTTTCCCGGAAATATAATTGTCATAATGCGGAATCCCAACAACTCTTATTTTATCTGAATATATAAAATGATATTTTATCGCCTGCTTTTTTATATTCATATTCTGCACGATAAGAATATCCGGCAAAGTTCGCAAAATCCCCTTTGTCGTAATACTATCCCAAGATCGCGACATCGCAAATGTTGCAATATTATGCCTTTTTGCTTCTCTTAAAAGATAAGAATCTCCAAGCTCGTGCAATCTTAAATCCTGCGGATCTGTTGAAAAAACAATGCTTGGTTTATAAAGATTAAATAATTGGTCGTAACCGCCCCCAGGAACAATTTTATAATCAAGCCGCCTTAGAAAAGATACGAATATTTTTAAATGCCCAATCTTAGAAATAAAAGTTTTTAACAGGAATGAAAATATATTTTTATCTTTATTTAACTGAACGACCCTGTGTATTTTCTTGCTTTCGGTATCCAGTAAATTCCAAAATATCCAGTGGAAAAAAAGATTTACCGTACCAATTTTCTTTATAAATATAGGCTCAATTACTACGTTATCCGCTCCAAAATTATGTTTATATAAAGTCTCTTTATCGCTTGGAACCAAAAGAACAATTTTAAATTTATCGCTTGATTTTAACAATTCAAAAAATTTGGTTGATAAAATATTTCTTCCAACCAAATTGAAAAAACATGTAATAAAAATTGTTCTTTTATTTTCCATTATTATCAATCTTTTTATATATTTTTACAGACTCATTAATAAAAACCGGGATTAAAAATTTGTTGTGGGCAAAATCCGGTGAGCTAAATTGTTTTTCCCAAGGGCCAAAATAAACATAGTCTGCGTCTATATTAGAAAAACTGACATTTTCTTTTAAGAAGCTGTAACGATAAGCCATGTTTTTTATATATTCAGGCGTGATTTCGGTCGGATTAAGAATATAGTCGTTGAAAGGTATGTTTCTAAAAAAATGAAAATACATAAACCATTTATTCTTTTTGGCATTGACTTCTAAATCAGAGCAACCCACACTTGGGCATTCATATAACATATCTCCCGTCAATTGGGATACAATAGTATTTGCAGAAACATTGAAAAGCTTATTAGTTAATAAATATCTTTCCTCAATGGCACGAGTGGATTGGGTGGTAGCATTTCCAATCGGCAAAAAAGGCCTTGATGATGTGTAAGCGGATAGGTAGTAAGAGGTTAAAAAAGAGTCTGAAACTATCTTTGGCTCGTCTTTTAGATTATTATTTATCCAATTCCACGAACTTAAAATATTGTTCGAGAATGAATAGTTTTTTATAATACGATCTTCAGGATAATAGAAAATATCAATAATATTGACTGCTTTTTTTACCAAAACAAGAGAGGTTAATAGAAATAAAACCAATGCGACTTTTCTGGGCTTAAAAATAGATTCTTTTTTAATTACAGCTTGGTGGAGCAAGCTAAAAATTATTAAGTATAAAATCGGACTGAATGTTCTCTTCCAATTATTGGGCGCTGGCACAAAACCGGTAATAACCTGCACATTCCACAAAATAACCATGGAAATCAAAAAAATCCACAACAAAACCGCGTAGTTCTTTTTATCCTTAGTGCCGTCCTTCCAAATAAACAAATAAATCAAAATGGATAAAATAATATAAAACGAATAGTCGTAGCCAAGTGTTGCCAAACCCAAACTGCGCCCGGCAGCTATGCCCAATCTTTGGAAATAAGAACTATCAACAACTTTACTAAAAGAAAGAAAGTTTATAAAGTACGGAGAAGCTATCACGATTAAAATTAGAACTGATACAACATATTTTTTTACCATAGACCTATCGGATCTCAAAAAGATCAGAGTATATAAAAAAGAAAGAATTATCGCTAATACGCAAAATACCCAAAAATGAAAATAGCTGTAAAACAATAGTCCAGCGGAAACAGACAAGGAAACAGCCCAACGCCAGCTGGGTTTTCCCCAAAAACAAATCAGGCTCAAAATACACCAAAGATATACCGGCACCACCAAAAGCGGATAATCAAAGCGGGCCAGATAAAGTTTCTCTATTTGCGTATTTACAAGCGGCCAGAACTGTTTTACAAAGTATCCCTGAAATTCCCGGAATGATGAATATATGCCGCTAGAGTCAAAATCGGAAAAAATTTGTTTTAGATTAGGCACCATCAAAGTTTAATATTCTAAATGCTATAGGCGTTAAAGCGCCTACATAAGCAAAAAACATCGCCCAGAAAAACGAAGAAAAAATATGCCGCCCAAGAAAATAAAAAAATAAAAAAGTCATCCCGCTGAAAATAAACAAAGTTATAAGATACGCGGTTGTAATATTGCCGCTTGACAACCATATGAAACCTGAGAAAATCAATGACGGCAATGGATTGGAAATGTTGGAAATGTTTGGCAATTGCTCATCAAAATAAAGATCGGACGGCGGAAAATGTCCGTCATAAATCTCTCTGGCTCTGGAAGCATAGGACAACTCGTCTCTATGCACACCATGGTTAAGCACAAATGGCATGTCTATTGTAGACATAAAAAAATGAACAGCCAATGGCGGCCCAATATGCAAAAAACCGACCAAAAAAACAGATAAAATAATAATGAATCTTCTTTTAGTATCGTTCATAATTATCTGTGCTATATTATATAAAAATAGCAAAAAAAGCAAACAATAATATGGAATACAAAACAACGTCTGAAATACTTGGAAAACAAAAAGAAAATACGCGTAAAATACTTACCGATCATCGTGGTAAAAATATTAAAGATAAAATAGCTATAGAAATAGTCAAAAAACACTTAAAAGAAAAAAATGCGCCGATCTTGGATCTGGGAGCTGCTAGCGGCGCATTTTCAGAACAATTGACAGAATCGGGATATAAAAACATATACGGAGTAGATATAGATAATTATCTAAATGAAAAATATTCAAAAAATTTATCTGGTTTTAAAACAGCTAACTTAAACATGGATGCCATACCGTGGGAGGAAAATTTCTTCTCTTTGGTTACCGCATGGTGCGTATTGCCGCATTTAGAAAACCCATTTCATTGCGTAGGAGAAATTCATAGAATTTTAGATAGTAATGGAATTTTTATTTTCTCCATACCGCATATTACATCCAAACCAAGTATAAAATATTTCTTAGAAAATAACGAATTTGGCAGTTATAAAAATTCCAATAATCATATTATAATATTCACACAAGCAATAATAAAAAAAACCATATTAAAATATTTTGATTTAGTAGAAATCAAATATCATATACGCAACAAAATTTTTACTAAAGGATATAAGGGTTACATAAGAAAACTTGCATATATATTATCCGGATATTTATCAGATAAGTTAACAAAAAAGATAGAAAAACGCTGGGCATATAATGCTATATATGTTTTGAGGAAAAAGTGAAGCTCCCCCAGCAGGAGCTGGGGGCTTCTGATTGAGACGGTGCGGAACCCCGCATCGAAAGCATTGATGGCTTTGCACCCTCCATCCCCAGACAGGAGTCTTGGGCTTTCTGGTGCGGGGTAGTTTTGCATCATAGGTAAAAAATAAACAAAATGAAAATGAAAACAATATTCTTAATAATTCCGCATTATGTGTTCAGTTCAGACTTATTGCATACAGGCTTTATTAAATTACTCTCTGATAAATATAAGATTATAGTTTTTAGTCCCATATTTTATGTCAACAATCCAGACCACTATTACCAATCTCCGAATATTACTTATATTCCATGGCAAGAAAAGCGTCCTAAATTCTGGAATTTCTTCACCAAAACACTTCGCGTAGCTTTAATAAGTGAATTTGATAATTTGGAATATTTCAAGCTTCGCGGGTTAATGAAAATTAATCTAAATCGGCAAAGAAAATTATTAAGAACAATAGGCTTTTTTTTACCAAGGCAAATATTAACCGCCGACTTTTTTACTAAATTAGAGAGCCTATTAACGCCTGTCTCAAACGACTTTAAAGAACTAATAAACAAATATCATCCAAACATAGTATTAACATGCACTCCCGGCTTTAGTTCCGCAGAATCTGAAATAATAATTATGGCTAAAAAAATAGGACTAAAAACAATTGCGATAAACTCTAGCTGGGACAATTTCACTTCTAATGCCACCCAATTCAGAAAAACTGATTATATAATTTGCTGGAATGAGGTCATGCGTCAAGAAGCAATCTCCATACATAATTATAATCCCAACAAAGTTTTTGTTTCAGGAATCTACAGATTTGACCATCATTTCGAAAAACACGAAAATGAACTATCTAGAGAAGAATTTTTAAAAAGCAAAAAACTTAATCCGGCAAAAAAAACTTTGTTATTAAGCACGGTTCCTCCAAACACTTATCCGCCGCAATATGACGTATGGAGGAAAATAATCCAAAAACATAAAGAAAATGCATTCGGAGAACCAGTAAATCTGCTTATACGCCTTCATCCAAACGATTCTTTAGAAAAATATAAAGAATTTGAAGGAATAAATAATGTTCATATAGAACTTCCAGGCAAACAAAAAAATAAAACTTCTTCCGGCGGGCACAAAATAGAAATGGATAAAGTGGACTTGGATAATCTAAGATATTCGCTAAAATATACAGATATAAATATAAATTTCCGATCTAGCCTGAGTTTAGAAGCAACAATATATGATAAACCAATAATAAATTTGGCTTTATTTGATTATGCCAACCGATACCATGTTGATTGGTATATTCCAATTATAGAAAGCGGAGGAGTCA
>JBBTQG010000048.1:0-5300 GCA_038065795.1 Patescibacteria group bacterium
AATTTGATATATAGCTTCCAGATAAATTGCCCCTTCCAATTTTTATTGATTTAACTTCAAATCCCTTCAGCTCAATGCCTGCTACAAATTTATCGAGAATTTCATAATGAAATCCCACACCACGATTTTGTATTGAAACACCCTGCCTCATTAAATAAATTTTAACTCCAAACGCAAAATACTGAACCCTAAACAAAGCTACAAAAATAAAGTTTTTTGGCGTTTTGTTTTATAATTGAATTATGAAGAAAGTATGGGCGCATTATTTATTTAAAGATTTACTTGGATTGATTTTGGTATTTTTGACAATTTTTATAATTTTAGCTAATTTTGGAGGCGGCGGGACAATCGGAAATGATTTAAACTTTTTTGTAGAAAATACTTTTGGATTTTCAAAATATTTTATAACATTATTCATCGCGCTTTTGGGAGTTTTGATAATTTTAGATATAAAACCGCTAAAAAAAATTAAGTGGCTCATTTCTTGTTCTTTATTTCTTATTTCAATAATCACTTATTTAGCATTTTTTAAAAACGGCGGGGAAGTTGGAAATTTTATAATTTTTTTTCAAGAATCTATCGGAAAAACAGGGCTTTTACTACTTATGGTTTTGTTTGATTTAGTTGCGATTATTTTGCTCTTTGGAAAATCAATTATAGAACTCGTAAAAAGTTTGCGAGGCTCTGGATTAAAAGGATTAAAATTGCCTGATATAAAAATTTTTGGCGCAGATACAAAGCTTGAGCCTGAACCAACAAATCCTGAACCAACAAAACCTGAAACTCAATTTGAACCAAGGATTAATTCATTTATAAAAAAAGGTGACAAAAACGCAAAGCCATTAGAAGATATAAAATTAAAAAAACTTCCGCTAAAAACGAATTATACTCTTCCTCCGATAACTCTCTTAGAAAAAAAAGATGAAGTTCCTGAAAGCGGCGACATAAGAAATAACATTCAAATCATAAAAAGAACGCTATCTAATTTTGGAATCAGCGTTGAAGTAGAAGAAATAACAATCGGTCCAACAATCACCCGTTACGGAATTAAACTCGCAGAAGGCGTAAAAATATCAAAAATTTTAGCGCTACAAAATGATTTGGCTCTTAATTTAGCCGCACATAGTATAAGAATGGAAGCGCCAATTGCCGGAAAATCGCTTGTTGGGATTGAAATGCCAAACCAAAAAATCGCTAAGGTTAGATTGAGAAATCTTGTTGAAGAACCAGAATTTTTTGACAATGAAAGTTTGCTTCATTTTCCAGTTGGCAGAATGGTTGCAGGAGAATCATTTTTTTCCGATTTGGCGCTTATGCCACATTTAATAATCGCTGGAACAACTGGCTCTGGAAAATCAATGTTTATACATTCGCTAATACTTTCTCTTCTTTTAAAAAATACTCCGGAAACATTAAATTTTATTCTTGTTGACCCAAAAAGAGTTGAGTTAATTAGATATGAAAATATCCCGCATCTTTTAATGGAACCGGTGTTAGACCCCAAAAAAGTTGTTAATGTTATGCAGTGGTTAATTCGTGAAATGGAAGAAAGATTTTTGCTGTTTCAAGAAAATAAAGTTCGCGATTTGTATTCATATAATAAATTGATGATTTCCAAAAAACAAAACCATATGCCGAGAATTGTTTTAATAATTGACGAAATGGCTGATTTAATGCTATCACACGGAGCGGCTATTGAATCGTCTATTGTTAGATTGACTCAAATGGCGCGAGCGACAGGAATTCATTTGGTTTTAGCAACGCAAAGACCATCGGTTGATGTTGTAACAGGATTGATAAAGGCTAATATTCCAAACAGAATTTGTTTTAAGGTTGCGTCTCAAATTGATTCGCGAACAGTTTTAGATTTTGGAGGCGCTGAAAAATTATTGGGTTCAGGCGATATGCTTTTTGTAAGCACACGATTTATGGGAACAAAAAGAATTCAAGCTCCATTAGCATCTGAAAAAGAAATGTTAAATATTACTGATTACTGGAAAGAGCAATCAGGAGATGAAATAGAATATCCGATTGATTTTATGAAAAAAATTGATATCAATAAACTTGAATCAAAAGAATTGGGTGGCAGAGACGACGGAGATGACGACGAACTAATGCAAGAGGCTTATAGATTGATAGTTAGCACAGGAAAAGCTTCAACTTCATTCTTGCAAAGAAAATTAAGGGTTGGTTACGCGCGCGCGGCTCGCATTTTAGATGCATTGGAAGAAAAAGGAGTTGTAAGCGAAGCAGAAGGAACAAAACCGCGAAAAGTACTTTTAGAAAACTTAGAAAATTTCGAAGAATAATACGCCATAATCTAATTACAAATGGAAATAATATTAATAATTATCGCTCTTATTTTTTCAATTATTATTCATGAGGTAAGTCATGGGTTGATGGCTGATAGATTGGGCGACCCAACCGCGCGATACGCGGGAAGATTAACTTTAAACCCAGTAGCGCATTTAGACCCGCTTGGAAGTGTTGTGATTCCATTATTGACTTTTTTTACTGGAGGATTTATTTTTGGCTGGGCAAAGCCAGTTCCATATAACCCGTTAAATTTACGAAATCCAAAACGAGATTCTATGTTAGTTGGTCTTGCCGGACCATTAAGTAATATTGTATTAGCTGTTATTCTTGTGGTATTTTATAAAATTTTTGAAACATCTTTGCCTGCTGTATCAGCGCAATTTTTTATTTCAATAATCCGATTAAATTTTATATTGGCAATATTTAACTTGCTTCCAATTCCACCGCTTGACGGTTCAAAAATTTTTTTGAGCTCATTGCCAATAGAAACTCAAGTAATGTTTGAAACATATGGAATTTTTATTTTAGTAGTCTCACTTATGTTTTTATCAAGAATTGTAATGGTAGTAGTAGATACATTAATGAATTTGTTATTGTAATTTTATGAAAAAAATAATAATCGCGAATAAATTTTTTGAGGGCACGCCTCGTAGCCCCGCCGAGATTGGTCCAATTTGTAAATCATTTTCAAATTTACAGATTGGTCGGCGGGGTGAGAGATGAGCAGACCCGCTCCGCTGCCTGCCCGCCAGTGCCTTTTATTCGCAAAAATCTTTACTCGTTTATTCATTGCTTATCCTTTGTTTAATTTAACTTATATATAAACAGGCTTTGGCAGGCGGGGAGGGCGGGGACTGCGGTGACCGAAAAAAATTTATTCGCGGTTATCGTTTTATTATGTCAAACGGCAAATATTTTTGGAGAACTTTTGGAACTTTTACCCATCCTTCTTTTGTTTGATTATTTTCAATAATCGCCAAAATTGGTCTCTGAGAAAACGCTGTGCCGTTTAAAATGTGAACAAATTTTGTTTCACCTTTTGACCTGTACCTTGTATTCAGTCTTCGTGCTTGAAAATCTGTTGTATTTGAAGTTGAATGTGTTTCTCTATATTTATTTTCAAAAGGGAACCAAACTTCAATATCAAACTTAGCCGCCGCAGGATCTCCTAAGTCTCCCGCGCAAATATTTAAAACTCGGTAGGGAAGTTCTAATTGCTGCATTAGATATTCTTCAATCGCGAGTAAGAATTTATGTTCTTCTTTAGAATTTTCTTGTGTAGAAAATGAAACCATTTCCAATTTATCAAATTGATGAACCCTTAAAATCCCCCTCGTGTCTTTTCCATAACTCCCCGCTTCCCTTCTGAAACAGGACGAAAATCCTAAAAATCTAACCGGCAAATTTTTTTCTTCCAATATTTCATCTTTAAAATAAGGAACAAGCGATTGCTCGGAAGTTCCAACTAAAACAAGTTCGTCATCTTTTATTTTGAAATAATCAATATCCCCCCTATCGACATATCCCAGTTGAGCAAAAACTTCTGGCTTGAGCATTACAGGCGGAATCATCGGAACAAAAGTTTTTGCAGAAACATTTAGATTATTTTTTTTAATAATTTCTTCCAAAATATTTTCATTTGCTAATGTATTAAAAGCAAGATTCATTAATCCAAGCTCAAGCCAAGCGCCTTCATTTTTCAAATACCCAAATCTTGAACCAGAAACCTTCCCCGCTCTTTTCACATCAATAATATCCAGCCCTTCCGCGATAGTTAAATAGTCTTTAGGTTCATAATTAAATTTTATTTTTTCGCCAACTTCTCTTATGCTTACATTTTCACTATCATCTTTTCCAATAGGCACATCGTCAAACGCAGGATTTGGAATCATTCGAGCAAGAGCATAAATTTTATTTTCTAAGTCATTAATCTCAGTTTCTAATATTTTTATTTGAGCTTTTACTTCTCTTAGCTCTTTTTGTTTTTCTTCGGTGGGCTTCCCTGTTGAACCTTGATTTAATTCATACCTCAATTCGTCCCTTGATTTTATTAATTGATTTTGACGATTTTTTAATTCAACTATCTGAGCAACATCAACTTCTACTAACTTTTTTTTGGAAGCATCTTTAAAATACTTTGGGTTTTCCACTAAGAGTTTTATGTCTATCATTTGTTAAAATAAGTATAATGCGACGACGAAAAAAAAGTACAAAAATTAATTTATCTTATTTACTAATTATAACTATAATCGTGATTATCACGATATTGTTTAAATCAATGACTTTTAAAAAAATCACTATATCCCCTGCGCCAATCATTTTTTTGCCACAAACCAACAACAATACAACATATACACTTGATGGGCAAAATACAGATTATTTGTTGACAAATATTGCCCGCAACAAAAACATAAATTATTTTTTTAACAGAAAAGCTTTGGCTAAAAATATTTTTTTAGCGCAATCTGAAATAATTCGTATAACATTTAAGCCAAATTATATTTCATCAACATTAAAAATAACCGCCCAATCAGAAAAAATTGTTGCAAAAATTTGTTCAGATGAATGTTTTTTGCTCGGAGAACACGGATACATATTTAATAAACAAGATGCACAAAATAATTTTCAAATTACTAGTAATCTAAAAATATATGATAATTCTGTTTTAAAACCGCAAATTTCTACTGCTTTTAATAAAATTTTTGAAATTAGTAATTTAAAAAGTATTCCAATCCAAACAGCCGAGATTTTATTAAATGAAGATTTAAAAATAACCACAAAAGACGGCTGGTATATTTTAATAGACCCAAATCAAAATATCGAGAAGCAAATTAAAAAATTAAATTATTTTTTGGACAATAAAAAAGAAAATCTTGATAAATTTCAATATATTGACTTGCGCATTCCTCAAAAAATTTTCTACAAATAACTAACCCCCTCCACTTAAAATAAGTGGAGGGGGTTAGTTAACAGGGGGGGGGAAC
>JBBTQG010000049.1:0-3879 GCA_038065795.1 Patescibacteria group bacterium
AAAATATATGGAATTTTTGCGCCCGTAGCTCAATGGAAGAGCAATTCCCTTCTAAGGAAGAGGTTATAGGTTCGAGTCCTGTCGGGCGCGCGATTATGATATTCCCTCTGAAAATACAATTTTTTAATGAGCAAAAAAGAAAATTTCGCTAAAAAAATCTGGCGAAAAATTGGACCGGGATTTATTACAGGAGCGTCCGATGACGACCCGTCTGGAATTGTTATCTATTCAATCACAGGCGCAAAAAGTTGGTATAACTTTTTATGGACTCCAATTATAACTCTGCCACTTATGATTGGAATTCAAGAACTTTGCGGAAAAATCGCTCTTACTACAAGAAAAGGATTGGCTGGAATAATAAAAACAATCGTTCATCCCTATATCGCATATTCAGTTGCGTTTTTAATGTTTTTTGCGAATACTTTTAATGTTGCGGCTGACTTGCGCGCGATTGCCGATTCATTAAATCTCATAACAAATATTCCGCCTGAATTTTGGCAAATAATTACCGCTTTGTTTGTTATCATCATAATAACATTTTTGTCTTATAGTAAATTTGCTAATATTATGAAAATATTTACATTTTCTTTGTTTGCGTATATTGCTTCAGCGTTAATGGTAAAAACAAACTGGGTAGATGTTTTACATTTTACTTTTTTGCCAAAAATTTCATTTACAAAAGAAACATTTTTGATGCTTGCCGCAATTTTAGGAACAACAATTTCTCCATATCTTTTTTTCTGGCAAGGCAACGAAGAAATTGAAGAAATTGAAAATCGCCCCGAATTAAAACCAAAAAAAGTTCGCAGAGAAATAAAAAAAATGCGCGCTGATACTATTTGGGGGATGTTTTTTTCAAATTTAGTTATGTTTTTTATTATTTTGGCAAGCGCGAATGTTTTATACAGCGGTTCAGGAGTGTTTACAAAAAATGGGCTTGACACATTATCAATAAAAGAAATAGCTGGAGCGTTAAGACCTATTGCTGGAGATCTGTCGTATTTTCTTTTTGCATTGGCTATAATAGGCACAGGGCTTTTGGCTATTCCTGTTTTATCGGGCGGAGCGGCTTATATTTTGTCTGAGGTTTTTGGATTTTCAGCTTGTTTAAATAAAAAAGTTAAGGACGCGAAATTATTTTATCTTGCGATTTCATCTTCAGTTTTTCTTGGATTGATTTTGAGTTTTATGCCGATTAGAACAATTGACCTTCTTTTTTATACAGGAGTTATGTTCACAATTTTAAGTCCTTTCTTAATATTTTTAATCCTTATGATTTCTAACAACAAAAAAATTATGGGGGACTACAAAAATAATTTTTGGGAAAACTCAATAGGAATAATTACGCTAATAATAATGGCGGTTGTGAGTGTTTTGAGTTTTTGGTAATCTTATACTTTGATACTTTGATACTTTGATACTTTTATACTTTTATACTTTTATACTTTGAAATCGTGCTTATATTTTTATGCTTTCCAAATGTTTTATCAACATCGCCGCATACCCCCATTCATTATCATACCAAGAAAAAACTTTGACCAAATCTCCATCAACAACTCTTGTAAGGGTTAAATCAACAATTGCCCCAAATGGTTCGCCCAAAATATCGCTTGAAACAATTTGCTCGTCAACAACTTTTAAAATTCCCTGCCACCGAGGTTCTTTTTCCGCCTCTCTAAAAATATTATTTATTTCTTCTGCTGTTGTGGGTTTTTCGCTCACAAAAGTTATATCCGCAATTGAACCCGAAATCACAGGAACTCTTAATGAAACTCCGTCAAATTTTCCGCTAATTTCTGGAATGACTTTTGCAGTTGATTCCGCCGCGCCCGTTGTTGAAGGAATAATATTTTGCGCTCCGGCTCTGCCTTTTCTAAAATCATCTGATTTTCCGCCCGAGGCGAATCCGCCATGGGCGGAAGAAATTCCGTCAACAATTGATTGTGTCGCAGTATACGCGTGTATTGTATTTAAGATTGCCTTTTTGACTCCGACTGTTTTGAGCATAATCGCTAAAATAGGATTGACAGCGTTTGTTGTACAACTCGCATTTGACACGATTGCAGATTCTTTCAACTCAAATCCCGGTGTAAAAACTAAAGTGTCATCTTTTGTCGGCGCTGTTATTAAAACTTTTTTTGCTCCAGCTCTAATGTGAGCGCTTGCTTTTTCTGAATCAGTAAAAAATCCGGTTGCTTCAACAACAACATTAATATTCAAATCTTTCCACGGCAATTTTTCAGGGTCTTTTTCGGAAAACACTAAAATCTCTTTATCGTCAATGATTAATTTTTGGGCATCCGATGCCCCGATACTAACATCTTTATCCCATCGTCCGTACACTGAATCGTATTTCAATAAATACGCCAAATTTTCAATATTGCTCAAATCATTAATCGCGACAATTTCTAATCCCTCGCGCCCAAAACATTGCCTAAAAAATATTCTACCTATTCGCCCAAACCCGTTAATCGCTATTCTCATTAACTTCATTATAAAATAAAATTACAAATCTTTATCCACATTTTTACTTTTTTAAACTTTGAAACCTTTAAACTTTGAAACACCGAGCTTGTATGTTATAATATCTCTACAATGAGAATATGTCATTTTTGCAACAAATCATACAATAAAGCGGTTCACAGACGAAAAGTGATGAGTAAATATAACCCATCAGCTCCTTATATGCAGAAGGCAAATCTTCATATAATTAAAACTGGCGGAAAAAAAATAAAAGTCTGCACCGACTGCAAACGACTAATCACAAAAGGCAAGATAAAAATAGATTCTCTCCACTAATTACCTAACCCAAAAATGTACGCCCGTCGGGCGTACATTTTTGGGTTAGGTAATAATTATATTTTCATCTACAAGCAAATCCTTTATTTTCTTTAATTCACGCTGATAACTAATTCTATTATTTATAAATTCGCGATATTCTTTTGGGTTAATATCCATTAAATTATCAAACTCACAAATCTTTTCTTTTGCTTCACCAATATATTCTTTATATGACGAAAACTCCCAATCCTTCGGCTTATCAACTAAATATGCTGTCGCTGGGTTGAGATGAATATATCTAGTCAAATGTAAAAGCTGATTGTCGCTACTTACTAATACATTTTTAAACTCGCTTTGCCAAAGTGGACCGAGGCGATTATGTTTAAGGTTAAAATAATGGCTATAACTGTTAAGCGCGTTTCTCATAAAAATCGTAATGCCGTTATCTGCTAACTGTTTCAAAATTAAATGGATATGAGTCGGCATAAAACAATACGCGATAATTTCAACTATTTTATCTTTTTCGTCTACTATTTCTAATAATCTATTTCTGAATCCTTGTTTTTCTGTCTTTAAGGTTTCTATAAATCTGGCAAGTCTCATTGGCATATTGTTGAATTGATAAAACTGCAATCCATTAAACATACGAAAATATTCAGCTCTATTATTAAAAATTTTATATTCAGCAATACTGCGACTAAAAATATGATATATTTCGTCGGTTTCTAATTTGTCTTTACGAATTGTTGCCATATTTTTATTATAAACTATCCTAACCCAAAAATGTACGCCCGACGGGCGTACATTTTTGGGTTAGGTGGATTAGTGAGAATTATTAGTAGGAGTTGTAAAGTTGGGTGATTTCAACTTGAGTAAGTGCCCTATTGTAAATTCTGACATCGGAGATGGAGCCGCTTATATTAGTTCCTGCACCTCCATCAAATCCAATATACGCTGTATCAGTTGTTCCAACATTATTACTTCGTGAATAAGTAGTCGTTTCTTGCACACCATTTATATATGCTTTAACTGTTCCAGATGAACGGAGTAAGATAAAATGATACCAAGTATTATTAGTAAGAGTTGTATTAAAAACAT
>JBBTQG010000050.1:0-25787 GCA_038065795.1 Patescibacteria group bacterium
AACTTATATGGAAAATAATGTCTCAAAAATAAATATCAGTCGGAAAGAATGGATTGAATTTGACTCAATGATAAATCTACGTCCATCTCAAAATAATCGCAGTCGAAATGTAGAAGATATAAAAATTAGACAAAAAATTTTCGATATAATTAATGAATTAATTGAAGAATGAATTATTTGCATAAAAATCTTGCTCATGGACAATGGTTTAAGTTTAATTTTTTTGAACAAATGGCGAATATAGGAAGCGAAATTGAGAGAACTATTTCTTGGCGTAAAAAAAATAATGAAAAAATGTCAAAAATGGCATTTGAACGAGGATTGGAACTTTTAGATATTACTATTGCCGATATTAAAAATCGCCAGCGGCTTAAAGAACTTTGTAGAACTCGCGAGGTATTGGCGGATTATTTTTGGTTTGATAATGAATATAAATCAACCGATGAATTATGGCAAAAATATTTTTACGCTTTTAACTGGGCGGCGAGACGAGATAAATAAATTACCATAGCAATTTTTTGATTCCTTCTTCAAGCGAGATTTTTGGTGTCCAGTTGAGGAGTTTTTTGGCAAGAGAATTATCGCCGATTGAATTTTTTGGTTCGCCTTTTTTTGCCGGAAGATAGATTCTATTATTACTGATTAAATTGGCAATTTGGTTGATTGAATGTTTTTTGCCGCTACATATATTTATTATTTCTCCATTTCCGATTTTTTTATTTTTCATAGCCAAAATATTCGCGCTCACAACATCTAATACATTTACAAAATCTCTGGTTTGTTCGCCATCTCCAAAAATTGTGATTGGTTTATTTTCGTTTTTTAGTTGAAGAAATTTTGCTATTGCAGTTGCATATGGACTATCGCCTGTTTGTCCGTTCCCATAAACATTAAAATATCGCAAACAAATTGTTTCAAGATTGTATAATTCACTAAAAAGCTTGCAATACTGCTCGCCAATTATTTTATGTAGCGCGTAAGGTGAAAGGGGATTAAGGTGAGCAGTTTCTTTTATTGGCAAAGTTGTTTGCTCTCCGTAGACAGATGAGCTTGATGAAAAAATAATTCGTTTTACGCCCTGTTCTCTTGAAGCTTGTAAAACATTTAAGGTTCCGTCGATATTTACAAGATGAGTTTGTCTCGGGTTTTCTATTGAAAATTGAACTCTGGGAAGAGCGGCGAGATGAAAAACATATTTAACATCTTTAAAAACTGGCAAGATACTTTTGTAATTGCAAATATCAAGTTTAAAGAAGCCTGCTTTTGAATTAACATTTTTTCGTTTGCTTTCGCAAAGATTGTCAATAACAAAAATTCCATAATTTTGTTTGATTAATTCATTAACAAGATTTGAGCCTATAAACCCCGCTCCGCCAGTAACTAAAACTCGTGTCATTGTTTCCCGTATTTTTTCTCAACTTGGGATTTTACCCATTGATAGTGAATAAAAATGCCTTGTTTAAGTGAAAATTGCGGTTTCCAACCAGTTGAGCGAATTAGTTTTGTGCTGAAGTTTCGCGAAGTAACACTATGAGGTCCTTTGATATGCTTTATGCTAATTTTTTTCTTGCCAGAAGTATGAATAATCGTTTGCGCCAATTCATCAACTGAAACATATTCATCGCTTCCGATATTTGTTGGTTTGTCAATATTTGATTTTATCAATGCTCTTATCCCATTAATTAAATCATCAATGTAAGTAAAATCTCTGATTTCCTTACCAGTTCCCCAGACCTCAATTTTTTCTCCTTCTTTTGCCGTAGCAACTTTTCGACTTAAAGCATCCGCGGCTTTTTCTCGCCCACCCTCCCAATTTGATTCTGGTCCATATGTTGTATTGAAGCGGGCAATGCGAATAGGCATTTTATATCTTTTTCCAAAAGCAATTAGCATTCTTTCGCTGTAAAGTTTTTCCCAGCCATATTCATTGTCTGGAAAAGCAGGATAAACTTTTTCTTCTGATATTTTAGGCGCATTAATCGGCATATCTTGATAAACACAAACTGAAGAAGAAAAAAAGTATTTTGGTTTCTTTTTTAATTTAACAGTTTCTGAAATCATATAAACATTTATTAAAACATTATTTTTCATCATATCGCATTCACCTGGCTTCATATATCCTGCGCCACCACGGTCAGCGGCAAGTTGATAAATTTCATCAAATCCATTGGCGACCGTCAATGCCTTTTGACAATTTTTTCTTTTACGCAAATCAATCAATAAAAATTCATCTGCCATAGTTTTGGAATATTCTGGTTTTTTGATGTCAACGCCTCTTATCCAATACCCCTCTTTTTTTAACCGCTTGGTTAAATGTGTGCCGATAAATCCACCGGCTCCGCAAATTAAAATTCGTTTCATATTATAATTATTGTATATTATTTTAATGAAAATATCAATAATAACAGCAACACTTAACAGTGAAAAAACTATTGAAGATACGATTTTGAGTGTTTTTAATCAAACATTTAGGGATATTGAGCATTTGATTATTGACGGAGGTTCAATTGATAAAACATTAGAAATTGTTAAAAAATACCCACAAAGAATTTCAAAAATAATTTCAGAACCAGATATCGGAGTTTATGACGCGATGAATAAAGGAATAAAATTAGCTGACGGAGAAATTATCGGGTTTTTAAATTCTGACGATGTTTATTTTGACAATAATGTCATTGAAGCAGTTGTTGGAGTTTTTTTAGAAAATAACATTGATTGTTTGTGGGGCGATTTAGTCTATGTTTCAAAAGACAATCTTAAAAAAGTTGTAAGATATTGGAAGTCATCAGAGTATCGTGATGGGTTGTTTGGGGCAGGTTGGGTCCCGCCACACCCGACTTTTTTTGTTAAAAAAGAAATTTATAAAAAATACGGCGGGTTCAATTTAGATTTTAAAATCGCGGCTGATTATGAATTAATGTTTCGTTTGTTAAAAAAACATAAAATAAAAGGAAAATATATTTCAAAGCCATTGATTAAAATGCGAACAGGAGGATTGGCACATCAACCGAAAAATGTTGCAAAAGGGAATATGGAGTGTATAAAAACATGGGAAATAAATGGATTCAAAATGCCTTTTTATACACCTGCGCTAAGAACTATCAGGCGCGTTTGTCAGATTTTGATTAAACGCAAATATTTTGCTTAACGAGAAATTGAAAATAAACGATATGATTGCGGAAAATATGTATGATATGAGATAAAGCAGGTTTAATTTTTCAGTAAATATAAACATAAAAAAAGTAAAAAGCAAAAGTCCAATTATTTGAATTATTGAAAAATAGCCAAGCCGTGAAAATATTTTAGATTTTTTTGTTTCAAAGGTAATCCACGCTTGAAAAATAAAATTTATTATAAAACCAATAGTGTAAGCGATAACAGAAGATAAGAGATAATAAATTTTTAATTTTTCGGTCAAAAAATACAAACTAAAAAAAGTAGCAACAAAAGCAAACCCTCCGCCAATCCCGTATTTTAAAAATTGTGTGATGTTATTTTTCATAATATAATTATTTTATGAATAAAACCCTCGATAAAATTATAAGGTTTTTCAGATTTAAAGTTTTATTTGATAATCTTCCAAAAAAAATTAATAAAATACTTGATATTGGATGTGGGAGTAATCCGTGGTTTTTTAATTTTAATAAAGACAAACTAATAAATACCAAAATTGTCGGAATTGATTCAGAAAGCATTAATTTTTTATCAGCGCCAGATAATTTTAATTTTATCAAAGTTGATATTGATAAAAAATTATCTTTTGGAAATGAACAATTCGATTTTATAACAGCTATTGCGTTTATAGAGCATTTAAACAATCCAGAAGAAATTATCAGAGAAGTTTACAGAATTTTAAAACCAAACGGAATTTTTATAATAACAACTCCAAGTAAATTTGCAAAACCGATTTTAGAATTTTTAGCGTTCAAATTGCATTTAATTGATGCAAAATCAATATCAGACCATAAACGATATTTTTCAAAAAAAGAATTAAAAGAGATTTTATTAAAAAACCAATTTACAATAGAAAAGCTAAATTATTTTGAATTAGGCTTAAATCTTTTTGTAAAAGTTAAAAAAGCTTGATACCCCGTGTTATTTTGAAATCAAACACCAACTATCAGCGCATTTGATTAGGCTCTTGAATCCGTTTTGTTGGAATAGCATAATCTCTTTTTTGTAAAAATCGGTTTTGTAAATTTCATCAAAATTTTCAACAAACACAAGCCCATATTTTAAGGTGGAGCTTTTTGGTGGCTCCCCTTCAAAATTTTTATCAGTAGGCTGTGTGGAAATTTCGTCGGTTATATTTTTTTTAATCGCGATTGTTGTCGTTGCAAAACAATCGGGAGACTCAAGCATTTCTTTTTGCAAATACCAATTTGATATTCCGTTTAAATCAATTCCAAAATTATTTCTTCCTTGGCAAAGTTCGTTATCTTTAACTTGCGACCTGAAGTCTTTTAAAAGTTGCGGGTCATTTTTTCCTAAAATCAAAAATTTGTCATAAAAAAAGTTTAAGTTTTTAATTGACAGCGTTAGCCCAAAAGCAAAAATTACGAAAACAATAAACCACCCACCGATATCAAAACTTTTAACAATATAGTACAAAAGTAATCCCGTTGAAATTGAGATAAGCGGTATAAAATAAATTGGACCAAACGGATGAGTGCTCCATTGCATAAATATAGCGGATATAAATAGCGGGAGTAAAAGAATTGGCAAAAACAACATTAAATTTTTTTCGGTTTTTAATTTAAATAATAAGAAAACCAAACCAATTATAGAAGTTATGATAAATAACAACGTGAAATTAAGCTGCATTCGTTGAAAAATAGTCAAAAGCCATGGAATAAATTGTTGCCTAGCGGAGCGATAAAAAAATGAAGCCTCCCAACTTTTTACACCGTCTAATCCATTAACAATATAAATGTGTAAAATATTAATGAAAAACGCAAACAAAATCAAAATCGGCAAAAACCACAAATATTTTTTTCTTTCAGGTGTAAGTTTTCCAATCTTTGTAAAAAGAATAAAAAGCCAAATCCCGAACGGCATAAAGAAATAATGCCATGCGGTTAAGCCGCCTAAAAATATAGAAAGCAAAAATAAATAAAAATATAATCGTTTTTTTTCAAAATAGTGAAATATAAATAATGAAAACGAAATTAAAATAAACGCTAAGGACGGCGGGCTCATATCAAGATGCTTTCCATAATATACCGCGCCGGGCAAAACAGCAAAAACTAAAGAACACAAAAATGCCGCTCTTGAATCTTTGAAAATTTTATAAATAGCAAAATAAAATAATATAAAAGCAAGAAGAGATAAAAATAGGGGACCAAGGCGTGTTGTGATTTCGTTAATGCCGAATAATTTGTAAAAAATCGCGGTTGGGAGCAGGAAGCCGATTGGATGATGCGCGTAAAATTTTCCAGTTAAATCTTTATTTGAAATATCGCTAACCCATCTATTGTATAGTCCAAATTTTAATTTAAAAAAACCGAGACGAGCTAAGTTTGCGGCGCCGATTCCATTTGTGCCATTTGTATCTTCGCTTACATGAACAAACGGCGCGTTAATTTGCCACAAAGATAATCCTAAATAAACAGCCACAACAATAAAAAGCAACCCATATATGCCAAAAAATGTTAAAATGAATTTTTCATTTTTGACATTTTTCGGCGTCAAAAAATTTATTTTTTGACGTTTAAATCTTTCAATTTTTAAATCAACTGGCGAAGTTATTTTTTGTTGAATTTTTTGTTGAATTCTTTTTTGTTTTTTTTTACCCATTATTAGATTAAGTGTGTGGGCGAATCTGTTTTTTTAATTTGAACAGCGCTTTGAAATTCATTAAGCCGTGCTTTATTGGAAATAATTTTGATTCACCGGAACGAGGATAATATGGAATATAGTATTCAGTGAATTTAAATTTTGGATTTGTCGCAACCCTGATTTTTAATTCTTGGGATAACGGCATATCATCGCTTTCAAGGCTTATATCATCAAAAATTTTTTTCTTAAAAATCCACATTCCAGACTGAGAATCTTTTAGCTTTAATCCAAAAAGTAAATTTGCTGAAGTAGTCAAAAACCAATTTCCTATAATTCTTGTAAAATTTATTGATTTTGAATTTTGAAGAGGAAATCTATTACACGAAATAAAATCTAAATTTTTGTCGTTTAAGTATTTTACAATTTCTAAAATTTTTTCAGCAGGGTATTGGCAATCAGCGTCTAGTGTGGCGATGATATCTCCTTGCGCGTTTTTGAATCCGGATTTATGAGCCGCGCCATACCCTTGAATTGGTTCAGAAATAACTCTGGCTCCAGCGTTTCTTGCAATCTCTGCGCTTTTATCTTTTGAATTATTATCCACAACAATAATCTCTGCAACTTCGTTAGGAATTGATTTTATAACTCTTTCAATTGATTCTTCCTCATTATAGCAGGGAATAATGACTGATATTTTATCCATTAATAAATTTTAACATATATTGATAAAACGCCTTAAAATTAAATATTATGGAAATAAAATCGCTTTTGTTTGAAAATACATCGCCAAGGCAAATTGTTTTTAAAAACATTTTTTGGCTGTATTTTTCAAATATAATTTCAAAATTTTTTAAGTTTTTTCTTGTTGTCTACGCCGCGAGAATATTGGGACCAGCTTCATATGGCGCTTTCAATTACGCGCTTTATTTGGTTGGAATCTTTTTTATGTTTTCAGATTTAGGAATTGGTCCGCTTTTAACTCGCGAATACCAGAAAGAAGAAGTTGATAAAAATAAATTGATTTCCACAAGTTTGATATTGAGAACAATTCTTGTTTTAGTAGCGGCTATTGTAGCGATTTTTTTTTATTTTTTTGTTCAAGACCCGCTTGTAAAAACAATTTATATTGTTTTGCTTTTAATGATGATTGTAAGTAATGGAAGAGAATTTTTTATTGCTTTATCGCGAGCAAATAATAAAATGGAGTATGAAAGTTCGGCGTCTATGTTGGAAGTTGCGCTCACAACGATTTTGGGCTTATTCTTTTTGGTCAAAACAGGCTCTTTATATTATTTTGCGCTTGCGTATCTTATCGGGTCTTTGGCGTCTTTTTTGTATATGTTTTTTATGACACTTCAATATATTCCGCGGATAACTTTTTTTGGATTTGATACAGCTAAAAAAATGATTATTTTGAGCACTCCATTCGCATTTGGAGCGATTATAGGAACATTGCTTGGCACAACTGATGTTGTAATGATTAAATGGTTGAGAAATGCGGAAATGGTTGGGCAGTATTCTGTTGGATTAAAAATTATTCAATTATTATTTGTTGTTGTTGGAGTTTTTGCGACAACGCTTTATCCAATTTTTTCAAAATTTGCGGAAGATAAAGATAGAGTTGCGAGAATATTAAAAAGTTCCTCATCATATATTTTGATGTTGGCAATTCCTTTATTTTTTGGCGGAATTTTACTTTCAGATAGGTTGATAGTTGGATTTTTTGGCGAGCAATATCAATACGGAGTTTTGGCTTTTAAAATTTTGATGGGTATGATTCCAATATATTTTATGATAACGATTTTAGATGTTTTGCTTTTGGCTATGAATTATCAAGTTAAAAATATGATTTATACCGCAATAGCGGCTGTTTCCAATGTGGTTCTTTGTTTTTTCTTGATTGCAAAATTTTCAATTTACGGAGCGGCGGCGGCAACAATTATCGCGCAATTAATTAATTTGAGTTTAACTTACAGGCTTTCAAGAAAAATTTTAAATCAAGGGTTTATAGAGATTAGTGCTATTTTAAAATATATTATTGCTGGAATTTTGATGGCTATATTTTTATTTTTAATAAATCCGATTCAGATTTCAACTTTCGCGATAATGCTATTAGCGGTAATTTTATATTTTCTTATTTTGGCTATTGAGAGAGAGAAAAATTTTATTTATTTATTTGAGATTTTAAAAAAAACTACAAAATAAAATGTGTGGGATAGTTGGAGTATTATCTTTAAGAGATAAAACAATTAGCAGACAAGAATTAGAAAAATCTTTGGATTTAATTTCATATCGCGGTCCTGATGCAAGCGGTGTTTTTGAAGATGAAAAAATAATATTAGGGCACCGCAGACTTTCAATTATTGATTTGCTTGGAAACGCTAATCAACCTATGAAATTAAAATGTAAAAAATTCAATAAAGATTTGGTAATTGTTTTTAATGGTGAAATTTATAATTATGTAATTTTAGCGGTACAATTAAAAAAATTAGGACATACTTTTTCTTCAAATTCGGATACTGAAATTATTCTTCATTCATTTGAAGAGTGGGGGAGTGATTGTTTTAAAAAATTTAGAGGAATGTTTGCGTTTGCGATTTGGGATTCTGAAAAGCAAGAATTAATTTTAGCTCGGGATAGATTTGGAATAAAACCGCTTTATTATTATCAAGACAATGATTATTTTATTTTTGCTTCGGAAATTAAAGCAATTTTAAATTTTCAAAATGTAAAAAAGAAAATCAATCATTCCGCCGTTCATTTGTTTTTACAGCAAGGTTGGATTTCGCAGCCACAAACTTTTTACGAAAATATTTTTGCGTTAGAATCTGGTTCGTTTATGATTGTAAAAAATGGAGAAATAACAAAGGATGCTTTTACTGATATTCAAAATGATTTTTTGCAAGAAAAGGAAAAAATTAGTCTTGGCGATGCTGTTAAAAAAGTAAAGACTGCTTTACTGGGTAGTGTTTCAGCTCATCTGGTTTCTGATGTTGAAGTTGGCGCTTTTTTGAGCGGAGGGGTTGATTCTAGCGTTTTAGTAGCTTTAATGCGCGAATTAGGGCAGGAAAAAATTACAACGGTTTCAGCGGTTTTCCCCGGAACTATATATAATGAAGCAGGAAAGATAAAATTGGTGTCAGAAAAATTTAAAACAAACCACATTGATGTAAAAATTTCAGGGCAGGACTTTGTTGAAAATTTAGATAATATTTTTGAACACATAGACCAGCCAACAGTTGACGGCGTTAACACCTATTTTGTTTCTCTTGCGGCAAAAAAAGCTGGATTAAAAGTTGTGTTGTCCGGGCTTGGCGGCGATGAATTATTTTATGGCTACCCGTCATTTACGGATATTCCAAAATTATTAAAATTATCGCCATTTTTAAAATCATTATTGGGCAAGATGATGCTAAAAGATTTTTTTGCAACAGATAACTTCAATCAAAAAATCGCAAAATTATTACAAGTATCAAATAGTGGCGAAGGTATGAAAATGCTGAAAAGCCGAAAAACTTATTTTTCGGCTTTTCAGCGTCAAAAACGGTTTACCGTTTTTGACATTTATTTATCTTACAGAGGACTTTTTTCTGATGAACAAATACAATTATTGGAAGCGAGGGGCGAGAAGTGGGATGTGGGAAGCGATAAATTGGAGATTGAGAATAAAAAAGAAAAAATTGATGATGTTCTTTCTTTAATTTCATATTTAGAATTTTCAAATTATATGAAAAATCAGTTATTGCGAGATTCAGATGTTTTTTCTATGGCTCATTCAATAGAATTAAGAACGCCTTTTGTTGATGATGTTTTATTAAAAACAATTACAAGAATTCCAAGTGAATATAAAATAAAAAATGGAGTTAAAAAATTCTTACTAAAAGAAGCATTTAAAAATCAACTCCCAGATGAAATTTTAAAACAAAAAAAACAGGGTTTTGTTTTGCCCATTGATTTGTGGTTGAAAAATGAAGCAAAGGATTTAATAAAAAATGAACTTTTAAGTTCAGAGATATTTGAGCGACAAACCATAAAATTATTACTAAATAAATTTTATGGCAATAAACTTCACTGGTCGCGAATTTGGTCTTTGTTTGTGTTAAATCGTTTTGTTAAAAAAATATAAAAAATGAATATTCCTTTTTCAAAAAAAATTCAGCTTTGGGTTGTATTTAGGGTAATTGGTTTTCAAAACGCTATTTTGAATTTTTTCAATAAGCTTTTGTTTAAAAAATTAAAAGAACAACCCAAGTCCATAGTTATTTTTAAGGTTGGAAATATTGGCGATGTTATTTGCGCTATCCCATCATTTATTGCAATTCGCAAAGCTTTTACTGGGGCAAAAATAACTTTACTAACTTCATCTGGTAAAAAAGGAACTTTGGGCGCGAGAGAATTATTAGATGGTGTTTGGTATTTAGATGAATTAAAAGTTTATTATGCAGAAGATATTGCTGATATAGAATATAGAAAAAATTTGCTTAAAGAGTTAAAAGAGAAAAAAGTTGATTTGTTTATTCAAATTCCTGATGATTGGGCTAATTTTAAAATTTTATTTAGAAATTTATTTTTTGCAAAATTAATCGGCGCAAAATCCGCTTTTGGATTTAAGGTAAGAACTATTTTAAATTTATTTAAAAAAACACAAATTGATTATTTGTTTGAAAAAACAGAAGTTGAGTTTTTGTTGGATTTATTAAGAACAAACGGAATACATTCTGATAAAGCGGAATTTATTTTTAATGTTACTTCGGAAGCAGAGCAAAATGTAAAAAATTTATTTAAAGAAAAATTTGGAGACGCAAATGATAATTTAATTATTGGAATTTGTCCGGGCGGAAAGGGAAGAGAAAAACGATGGATGCCGGAAAGATTTGGGGCTGTCGCGCAATATTTTGAAAAAAATGCCAAAAACGATTTATCGTTTTTGGCGACGAAAAACAAGTTTTCGTCACATCAAGCTAAATTTGTAATTTTTGGGGCAGGAGATTATGACGCAAGCGCATCGGAAATTATTAAAAAATATATTTCAGATAATAATGTTTTGAACGCCGTAAATAAATTGAGTCTCATAGAGAGCTTGACAATGCTTAAAAAATGCTCATTTTTATTAACCAATGATACGGGAACTATGCATTTAGCTGTTGCTGTTGGAAAACCAGTTGTCGCTTTATTCAGTGTAAGAAATATTTTGGGGAAATGGTTTCCGTACGGCAAACAACATAAAGTTTTATTCCACAGATTTTTAGATTGCGATTACAAAAAAGAAGAGTGTGCAATAAAAAGCCTTGAAGCTATTTCGGTTGAGGAGGTGATAAATAAATGCGAAGAATTGATTAAAGAGATTAAGAGGAATTAAATTTTTATAAATTTGACATTAGAAAGCTTATTTGTAATTTTGATATTCTATAAATTATTATCGCTCGTTATTTTTTGGAATAATTGGCGTGTATATTTCATAAACTTTGTTGCTCCATTTTTTTTTGTATAAATTTTTTTGAAAAAATTGAAAGAGAATATCGTCGTACTCGTGTTTTTGTGAATAATTGTATCTTATAACAACTGGCAATTTAGTATCTTTGGGGTTTTCACTAAAAAATTTTTCTATTTTGTATCGTTTATACACTTCTGTCCATGGATGGGGAAAATAAGGTCTTGTATTTGTTAGATAATATATAATTGGCGCAATCCATGTTACAAGTATTGTGTCTCCATCTTCAATATATTTTGGAAATTCTGCGATTAATTCATTTAAGGGTTCTGCCTTTTCTTTTGTTGTGTATATTCCGCGAAAATATTTGTGGTTTATTTTTGCATTGAGTGAAAATCGGTTATATGAGTCATTATATGTAAATACAAATGCATTAACCAAGCTATATGCTACAAATATAATTATCAAAGAGTTCATAATTTTATGCAATAGTTTATTTTCAATTTCAGCGGCGATTGAAGTATCTTGTGATAATTCTTTATTAGATATACTGAGCGCAAATTTAATTTTTTTGATATTGTAAATAGAATTTAATACAAGCGGAAAGGCGACAGGCATTATAAAAAGCGAATTAATTTGTCTTGCGCCTGATGCCGCTGGAATTACAATAAGTGCGATTAATATTAAAAACGCAATAATACTCAAATTTTTATTATATTTTTTGTAATTCAATATATGCAATAATAAAATTACATAGCATATTCCTGTAAGTAATTCCACAAAGCGAAATCCTATTGGAACACCCCAAGGGTTATATTTGATATAAAGTAAAAATAAAAACAATAATAGAAAAAAAGATTTTATAAAAAAATTTAATCTGCCTATTTTTAAATATAAGTACACAAAAATCGCAAAAAGAATTAAAAGAAATAATAAAATTCCATCGCTAAACAAATTTGAGTATCCTTTTAATGTTTCAAATAATAAACCGCCATATGGACCATGCGGTTGCGTAGCGTCCAAAAGATAGCTTATAGATTTAACATAATAATCATAATGACCCAGCGATTTCATAATATAAATTGCAACAAAGTAGCCAGACAAAGCGCCAAACAAAAACATAACGCATTGTTTTAAGGATTTATTTAAATTTATATCGTTTTTAATATATCTATTCAAAGGTATTGCAAAAATAAATAACATACCTAAAATATTAGGTAATCTTACCAACGCATTAAAAAACAAAATAAGTCCCGCTCCAAAAATTGGCAGAACACTATTATTTTTTAATCCTTTAATTAAAAAAAATATTGCTATGACAAAAAATAAAGCGCTCAAATTGTTGTAGCTAAGTAAATTGAATGTTAAAAAATGATAAGAAAATACAGATGACACCAAAAGTCCTAATAATAATATTTTTTTATCAATATATTCTCTAAAAATAAAATAAGCGAATACAAGGGTTAAAACACTTACAAGCGCGCCCGCAAATCTTACTCCAGCAACTCCAAAATTGCCGAAAAATTTTAACCATAAACCGCCTATTATACTTGTTCCATATGTTCCGAATGTATCACTTATACTGGCAGGGTCGGAAAATATTGATTGATATATTGTTAGTGCGTTTCCTTCATCGCTAAAATTTAAACCTTGCCATAAAAATAAAAATGGATAAATTATAATAACAAGCCACATTAGCGCAGTGGAATTATTTTTTATCCAATTTGTAAATGAATTATTATAGAAATCGCTCATTTTGAAAACAAATACTATATTTTTATGTAATTATTATACCATTTTTTAAGGCTCGGCTTCAATAAAACACAAAACCGAGTATAATTTATTGTAATGTCATTTAAGTATTTTCGGTTAAAGTTAAAAATAATTTTATCGCTACTCGGCAAAAGAAAAATAACTCTTAGAAAAATTTTTAATACATTGTATTGCTATGTTGCTTATTGTTTAAAATTAAACAAATCAGCAGTAACACCATTTTTGATTAATTTTGATTTATCAAATTATTGCAATGAGAGATGTATTTTTTGCAGAACAGAAGACGGAAAACTATATGACCAAAATCCAACAAACAAATGCGGTTTTTTGGAAATGGGAATGATGAATATTGAAATATTTAAAGATATTATTCAGCAAACAAAAAAAACTTTGCTTATGGCTGTCCCATATGTTAATGGCGAACCGTTCATTTATAAAGATTTAGGAAAAGCGCTCAAAATCGCGACAGATAATAATGTTGCCACAATGATTGCAACGAACGGAATTTTGTTAAATGAAGAAAATATTAATTTAGCTTTAAATAATGGGCTTGATTTTATTAAAATACAGGTTTCGGGATATACTCAATCGGCGCATAACATAGAACATCGTGTTGGAAGCGTAGAAGCGATTAAGGAAAGTTTAAAATTATTATCCAAAAAAATAAAAGAAAGAAAATCTTCGCTGATTGTAATGATTGATTATATTCTTTACAAGCATAACGCTCATGAATTGGAATTATTTAGAAAATTTGCAAAAGATTTGGAATTTATGTTTAGTGTAAGACCCGGCAATCCTTTATTTATGGAAGATAAAGAAGAAAAACAATACACAAAACAATTACCAACCAATGTTCCATGCGATTGGCTTTGGAAGATTTTAACAATAAATTGGAACGGAGATATATTCCCTTGTTGTGATTTCGTGACTTGGAGCGATATTAAGGGATATGGAACTTTTGTTCCGGGAGAAACTAATATATTAAAAATTTGGAATGGTACTGGCGCTATGAAAATGAGAGAAATACATAAAAAACATGGACGCGGTCCTATTTTAATTTGTTCTAAGTGCCCAAGAAGTGGAGTAGAATTTAAATTTTAATGCTGAAAGCTGAAAAGTGAACTTTGTTCACTTTTCAGCCATAAAATAAGCTTTGCTTATTATTTTATGATTTCCATTCAATAGTCAAATTAAATAGTGAAATTTCGGCGTGAATCTTCTCACAACTTGTTGCGAGGAGATTCACTTTAACGGTACATACCATATGGAAAAACGAATTAAAATCACATTAAAAAAAGGGCAGTGTATTGGGTGTGGAACATGCGTTGCAATTTGTCCAAAATTCTTTGAATTAAAAAACGAAATTGCTAATTTAAAAAATTCTAAAGAAAATGACGAAAAGTTTGAATTAGAAATAAGCGCAAGCGAAGATGATTTGTTGAGCATAAAGCAAGCCGAAAAATTTTGTTCAACAAAAAGTATCTTGATTAAAGAAGTTTAGTAAAAAGTTTCTGTAAGTATCTCTTCTTCTTTCGCCCCCTCATTTTTTAGCTCTCTCCATAAATCATTCACAAATCCTATTGGACCGCATATGTAATAATGTTTTTGCTCTAATGTTTTCAGGTATTTTTTTAGAATATCGCAGTTAATCCTTTGAGATTCTTTAATCTCGGTATATTTGTTCTTGTCTCTTGTTAGCAAATGAATCATCTTAAAATTTTTAAGCCGTAATGATATTTCTTCAAGTTCTTTCCAAAAAACAACATCATTTTTTGTTTTATTGCTATAAAAAAGATAAATATTTCTGTCGTTATTGCTACTATACAAACAGCTTTTAATCATACTATAAAAAGGAGTGATACCAATACCACCTGCTAAAAAAATACAATCTTTAATATTATTGTTAAGGCAAAAAAATCCTTGCGGTTTGCTCGTTTGAATTTTATCGCCAATTTTTAAATTATGAAGCGCTCCGGAAAATACCCCAATCTTTTTTACAGTAATCGTTAAAAACTTTTCACCCGGCGCGCTTGAAATTGTATAAGCCTTATTTTGATTTGGCAATTTATTATTTGGCAAACTAACCATTATAAATTGTCCCGGCAAAAAAGTAAAAATTTCACCACTAGAAGGAATAAATTTTAACGAAATGACATCATCGGTTTCTTTTATTTTTTCTTTAAGAATAAATATATTATTTTCTGTTTTCATTTTTTTGCATATAATCTGCTATTGCTTCTTTTAGAGCCAAATGTCCCATCACAGAGCAGTGAAATTTTATATCAGGCAAACCGCCTAATCTTTCTAAAATTTGTTGAGGTTTTAAGTTGAGCGCTTTATCTATCGTCATCCCCTCATTTTCTGTCACCATTACAGACATCATAGAAGTAGAAGCAATTGCCGAAGCGCAACCAAATGTTCGCCACTTGCATTCTATAATTTTAGATGTTTCTGAATTAACTTTGAGCCATACAATCATCATATCCCCACAAATGGCGCTACCGCTTTCGCCTTTCCCGTCAAATTTATAATCCAAATCATTTAAAAGAATATTTCTCGGATGAAAAAAATGGTCTTTTACTATATCGCTATAAATCCAAGAATCGGACTTATATTGAGCGTCGTCTTGCGTTATGTCGGTTTGTAATTTTTCGTTTTCGTTTGTCATTTTATAGAAGATATCATTCGTAATTTCGCGACTACGCGAGGTAAAATTTTTATTACAAAATCAATTTCTTGCTTTGTTGTTTTTCTACCTAATGTAAATCTTATGTTGCTGTGTGATAATTCAGGAGAAATATTTATAGCGGAAATTACATGAGATGGTTTGAGATTTGACGAGCCACAAGCCGAGCCAGTTGAAGCAAAAATTCCAAATTTATCAAGCATTAAAATCAATGATTCACCCTCAACTCCTTTTATGGAAATGTTAATGTTACTAGGCAATCTTTTTGTTGGATGACCATTTAATCTACAATTTGGTATTGATTTTAAAACATTTTTTATAAAATAATCTCGTAAATTTACAAGGCGCGCATTTTCTTTATACATTAATTTTGTTGCTAATTTAAGCGCTTCAGCAAATCCTACAATCAAAGGTGTATTTTCTGTGCCAGCGCGCAAATTTTTTTCTTGTTCGCCGCCAACAATAATTGGTTCTAATTTTATTCCGCTTTTAACATATAAGCAACCAATACCCTTTGGACCATAAATTTTTGAACCATTCAAAGACATAAGGTCAACCCCTAATTTGTTAGCGTTTAATGTGATTGCGCCAGTTGCTTGCGCCGCGTCTGTATGTAATAAAAGGGAAGGATTAATTTTTTTTATAATTTTAGAAATTTCAGCAATTGGTTGTATCGTGCCAATTTCATTATTAGCGAGCATTATTGAAATCAAAATAGTGCTTGGTTTTATTAATTTTTTTAATTCAGGTATTTTAATAAGTCCATTTGAATCAACGCTTGTATAATCAACTTCAAATCCATCGCGTTCAAGTTTTTTAGTTATTTCTATTACAGCGCTGTGTTCTATTTTTGAAACTATGATATGTTTGCCCTTGTTTTTATAACTTTTAGCAACGCCATATATAGCTAAATTATCGGATTCAGTTCCAGACCCAGTAAATATTATTTCTTCAGGCTTGGCGTTTAAGATTTTAGCAACATCAAATCTTGCTTTTTCAATAATGGATTTTGATTTTCTGCCCATTTTATGCAAAGAAGACGGATTTCCAAAATATCCTTTCAAATAAGGCGTCATTTTTTTGAGAACTAACGGGTCTATATAAGTTGATGAGGCATAGTCAAGATAAATGTTTTTCATTTTTAAATCTCGCGATAAATTTAATTGTTAGCGTTTGCCTGATTATTTTTGTCAAAACCAAATGTGCTTTCAACTATAAAATTGGGCCTTCGTTTTGTTTCTATAAATATAGAATTAATATATAATCCTAAAATTCCCATAGCCAAAAGGTTAAGTCCTCCTAAGAATAATATAGCCACCATTAAAGCTGACCAGCCCGGAATATTGTGTCCTAAAAATTTATTAATCATTACCCAAATCGAATAAGCAAAAGCGCCCATTGATACAAGAAAGCCAACAAGGGATATTAGTTTAAGTGGCATATCTGAAAAAGAGATTAATGCCGAATTAAAAAAATTGCCTATTACTTTTGCGCTAAAAATTGGAAATTTTGTTTCTCCTGCAAATCGTTTCTCGCGTTTATATTTAATAGTTGTTTGCTTAAACCCAATCCAATTTATTAAACCCCTAATAAATGGTCTGTGTTCTTTTAGTTGGATTAAATGGTCAGCTGCTCGCCTGGAAAGAAGTTTAAAATCACCTATATTTGGAGCAATATCAATTGTAGATACTTTTTTAAGAATTGAATATCCCAATTTTGTTATTGCAAGTTTTATTTTTGATTCACCATCTCTGGATGTTCTTTGTGTATGAACCACATCAACTCCCATTTTTTTGTAAGCGTTAAGCATTTCAGGAATTAATTCAGGTGGGTCTTGCAAGTCGGCATCCATATAAACTAAAATATTGCCTGTGGCGTATTTCATTCCAGCTAAGACGCATGGAGAAACTCCAAAATTACGAGACATATTGATTATTTTAATATCTTTATGATTTTGAAGTTCGGATAAAAGTATTTCTAATGAACGGTCAGTGGAAACATCGTTGACAAAGACTAATTCATAGGCAGCAATTACTTTTTTTATTTTTTCAGATATCAAAGTTTGCCTTAATCTTTTTATCAATTCAGGCAAAACATCTTCTTCATTTCTGAAAGAAAGAATTACGGATACTTTGTTGCCCGAAGTATAATTTTCTTTATGATGATTGGTTGACATGATAAAAATATATAATTTATTGTTCAACTTTTTATTTGTTAATTATAAAGCATTAGATTAAAATTATAATGATGGAAGTTTTGTAATCAAGATATTTTGGAGCAAAAACACAAGGAAATACAAATGTTTATTCTTTAAAATATAGCGCTAAGGCTTTTTTTGATAGCGTATATATAATTAGTTTGATAATTTAACTCAAATATAGGTTAATGATAAATTATTTATTTCGTATAAGAAAATATTTTTTATTTGCTATTCTTTTAATTGTTTTGTTCGTAGGTGTTTATTTCAGGCAGGCTGGGTATTTGAATTCTGAAAAAATACTCTTGCTTACAACAAAAATGAATGAATCCACAATTCTTGCTCCATTTTTATTTATTTTATTTTATATCTTGCTTATTATTTTTTTTATTCCAACGCTACCTATGAATCTTGGCGCAGGATTTATTTGGGGAGTTTTTCCCGGTGGAATAATATCATTGATTGGATCTGCTTTGGGCGCAGCTGTCTCTTTTTTAATTTCTAGATATTTAGCGCATGATTATTTCAATTCTAAATTTAATAGTTCATTTTGGGTATCAATAAGAGACGAGGTCGGCAAAAGTGATTGGAAAGTTGTCGCGTTTACAAGAGTCAACCCAGTTTTTCCATTTGGCTTAACGAGTTATTTTTTTGGTTTGTCGCCTATAAGTTTTAAGAGGTTTTTTATATCAACAGTTGTTTTTATAATACCCCCTTCTTTTTTATTTGCTTATATTGGCAGTATGTTTAGTGATATCGCATTAAGCAGTGAAATGCCCGATTTGGTTCAAAAAATTTTTATTTTTTCGCTATTAGTAACTGTTACTTTTGTAGTTAACATATTAGTAAAAAGACATTATAATATTAAAGATGAAAACAACACTATTGATTCCGACCAAAAATGAGATAGAAGGGTTAAAAGTAATTATGCCGAAAATCAAAAGAGAGTGGGTTGATGAAATTTTATTTGTTGATGCAGGTTCAATTGACGGGACTTTGGAATATATCAAAGAAAACGACTATAAATTTATAATTCAAAAAACCCCCGGCGTGCTTTCTGCATGGTGGGAAGGGTTTGAAACATCAACTGGCGATGCGATTATTTTATTTAGTCCAGATGGTAATTCTGTCCCTGAAGTTATTCCGCAATTAGTTGAGAAAATGAAAGAAGGGAATTACGATATTGTTATTGCTTCTCGTTATATAAAGGGAGCAAAAAATGAAGACGACAGCAAAGTTACAGCTTTTGGAAATAGATTTTTTACCGGCTTCATAAATTTTATTTTTGGAGGAAAGTATACAGATACCTTGGGAATGTATAAAATTTTTAAAAAAGAACTTTTGACAAAATTGGAATTATATAAAGAAAAAGATACTCATTTTGAAGTTATGCTTGCTATTAGGGCGGCAAAGAGAAAATTAAAAGTCACTGAAATTCCGGGAGACGAGCCGCCGAGAATTGGTGAAGGAGCAGGAGCGAGCAGGGCATGGCCGGGTTTTTTCGGAAAAATCAAAGGAGGTTTGAGTATGTGGAAATGTATACTTAAAGAAATATTTTTTTGGAGATAAAGCTATTTTTTAATAAATACATAATAATCCGGAGAGTCTAATAAATTTTCGCTAATTATTACACCTTTTGTAGTCAAAGCGGAATTTTTTTTCTGTTTTTGTAGAATAATATATTTTGCTAAAATTTTTAAATTGATTTGTGGAAATTCAAATTTACTTTTTGTGTTAAAGACAAGTTCATAATCAATGCCAAGCGATTCCATGTATTTTTTTGTGATATTTTTTTGGCTTTGCGGAGTGATAATTAAATAATCTCCTTTTTTAATTTCATCAGGCGTATCTTTTTCAAATACAGAAAACGGCAGTTGAATTTTAGAAAATATCGGCTCTGGGTGTTCTGTTGCAATATTAGATTTTAAGTCAAATGTTGAAAACGACTTGCCATTTTTGGCATTTTTAACTTTTTGAGTATTTATTTTTTTGTCTGAGAGCATAAATTCTCCAAAAATAAAATAAGCACCTCGTCCTGCGGCTAAGTCAATTCCGTCAAGAAACACACTTGTTTGTTTTTTGTCATTTGTTGAAATATTTTTTGCCAAAAAATCCAATGTTTTATTGAAATTTATTGGTACATATTTGTGCCATGTAAGAAAATGAATACCAGCTGGGATTGAGTTTAAAACAAGTAAAAACGCAACAATTCCTAAAATAATTTTCCATACCTTGCTTTTAAATTCATTATTAGCCAAAAAATAAATTAAAGAAGGGAGTACAAAAGCGTAAGCTGGCAATAAATAATAAGGATTGTAGAGTTTAAGAACAAAAAAAGCAAAAACATAAAAAGAACCAGCTAAAAGCATTGAATCGTATAATGGTTCAGCCTGAGAATGCTTAATAAAAATTTTATAAATTCTAAAAAATAAAAGTGGCAATAAAATCAATACAAGAATTGGGTCAGAAAAAAAAGCGTAATTGAAAATGTTTTTTATATAAGAAAGTAGCTGGCTATAAATTAAATTGTCTTTTTTGAATAAAAATAAAGATGCGTGTTTATATATTAAAAAATAATAAAGCAAAAAATAAAACACAGAACTTAATATTAAAAAATAATCAAGCTTTTTTATTTTTTTATCCGTATTTTTTTTAGAAAATATCAAATGGCTTAGCGCAAAAATACCAATTACAGCAAAATTTATTTCTTTATAATAAATAGCCAAATTGGCAATAACGCCGGCTAAAATCAAATACCAAGTTTTTTGTTTTTGAGAATATAAAAAATAACAAAGCAAAAAAGCTGTAAATAAAAAAAGTATATTTCTTTCTGGCAGTTGTAATCTGAACCATGTAAAAGTAAATGCTGGCAAAAGTATAAGTAAAGTCGTTGCTCCGTAGAGGATAGATTTTTTTTGAGTTATAAAGCTTAATAATTTTATAAACAAAAAAATAAAAATTAAAAATTGAATTGCGTGAATAAAGTAATACCAAAATGGCGATGGCGATCTTGAAAACAACCCGATAAAATTGTATTCCATAGAAACAAGTGGCTGAAATCGTCCCAGCTCTTTCCAATCATAATATGGGAAATTATCGCTTGCGTATATAAGCGGCTTACCAGATTGTAAGGTTCTTAAAAATACAAAATCATCATTTGGTCCGAGATGAGGATTGATTAAAAATAGAAGCGCATAAAATAAACAAAACACAACGAATCCCCAAAAAACTAATTTTTGATTAGTGTTATTTGTCATTTATTTTTTTATAAACACATAGAAATCAGGTGATTCAAAATTTGGCTTTCTTATGTCCATTGTGAATAATTTTTTGCCGGGTTGGAGATTATTATACTTATACAATAAATATCTAGCAGCTTCTTTAAGTGTTAACATTGGAAATGCCAGCTTGCTTGTTGTCTTGAAAGCTAAATTATATTCATTTTCAAGCGATTTTAAATAATTTTTATCTCCATTATTTTTTTTTGAAAAATCAGTGCTTAAAGAAGAAACAATTAAATAATCGCCAGTTTTTATTTGCGAAGGTTTTTCATTTTGAAAAATTGAATAGGGAAGCGCAATTTTTGGAATTGCTATCGGAAGCGGTTGTGATTTTGAAACTTTCACATCTTCAATTTGCGCTCGTAAATCAAATTGTTTCGTGGTTAATTCTCTGTGTAATAAAAATTCCGAGACTATAAAGTAATTCCAGTTACCACTGCCTTTATTTAATCCATCAAGAAACACATTGGCGCGTTCGCCAGAATGATTAATTTTTATATCATTGGTTAAAAAATTAAGAGTTTTATTAAAATTTAGCGCCATATATTTGTTGTATGTAAGATTGTGAATTCCAAGTGGGAGAGAATTGAATAAAAATAAAAAAGCAGTTATTATAATTAAGCATTTCCAAGGCGGCTGAAAATTTTGCAGATGCAAAATTTTCAGCGTCCAATTCGATTCAATCGCACCGGACGATTTTTTGCAACTTTTTTGTGATAAAAAATAAAAAACCGATGGAATAACAAAAACATAGATTGGCATAAAATAATGAGCTCCTTGAATATTAAGAATAAAGTATGCAATAACAAACAAGAACGCGGAAAATAACATTGAATCATAAAGTGGCTCCGTAATTTTATGTTTTATAAAAATTTGTTTTAATCGCCAAATACAAAGAGGTAAAAAAATGAATATTATTAACGGGTCTGTCATGAAACCATAATTCAGCAAATTTTTTAATAATGTAACATAAAAAGGGATAGAGGCATTTTTGCCATGCGTAAATGCTCCGCCTTTCGGCAAAATATACAAGCCATAAATAATAACATAAATCAGCGCGCTCAAAATAATTAAAGCGCACAATATTTTTGTTTTTTTGTCGGATTGCTTCCATGATGAAAGCAAATAAAAAAACGCAAAAGCGCCAATAACTATAAATGCAATTTCTTTATAATAAATTGTTAAATTTGCAGAAATAAGAGTAAGTATAAAATATCCCCAATGTTTTTTTTGAACATAATTAATAAAAGACAAAAGAAAAACTGCAAGAAAAAATATAAAATTTCGTTCTGGAAGCTGAGTTCTAAACCAAACAAAAGTAAAGCCGGGGATTAAACTTAAAAGCATAATCAATAGATACCTTGTTGATTTTTTAGGAATTGATAATTCAAAAATTTTTAGCAAAATAAAAATAAGGATTAAAAATTGTGTTGCGTGGTAAAGATAATATAAAAACGGCGATGGTGATTTTGAAAAAGGTAAAAAAATATTATATTCAAGCGCTGCTAGCGGTGTAAATCGTCCATATTTCGCAAGATTATAATACGGAAAATCGGCGCTGTAATAAAGAAATGGTTTGTCGCTTTGAAGCGTTCGCAACATCATAAAATCATCATTTGGAGCTAAATTGGCGTTAATTAATAACGCAAAAATATAAGTTGCGATAAAAATGATAAAAATAAAACCAACCCTGTTAGATTTTAGGTTTAAGATTTGATTCATATAAATTTCGCAATCGTATCTAAAAGATAGTGAAGAATAATTTCGTGCGACGATTCTGTAATTCCATAATTAGAAGTCGGAGTATAAATGTTTAAGTCGCCCATTTTTGATAACGCATTGTCGTTTTTAAATCCAGAAAGAGTTATCGTCCAACATTTTTTCTTTTTTGCCGATTTAACACCATTTCTAATATTCATAGAATTTCCAGAGCTTGAAATTGCGATTAAAATGTCGCCAGCGTCAGCGTGAAATTCAATTGCTTTTTCAAAAACTTGTTCAAAAGAATAATCGTTTGATAGGCAAGTTAAAAATGGACCATCGTTAAAATTTATCGCGCGAATTTTTCCAACTTTTGTAAAGTCTTCAGATATATGCCCACAAACAGCAGCGCTTCCGCCATTTCCAATTAAAATCAATTTTTTCTTTTTAATTTTTGCCTGCTGAAATTTTTTAATAATCAAATCAAGCGTCTCGTTTGTATCTAATTTTTTTCGTTTATTGTTTGTTATTCTGATATCAGCAAATGAATCACCAATCATTTTTAAGTATTCGCTCAATGTTGTTTTAGGCATTATTGCTATTATAATAAAAATAATTAAAAATACAAAAATAAATGGGAAAAAAATCAAAAGTTTATATTGTAGGAAAAGAGGGGTTTGTTTTGAAAGCCTTGGTTAGAAATTTGCGAAAAAACGGCTATGACAATATCATTACAAAAACGCCAGACGAACTTGATTTATTAAATTTTGAAGCTGTTTCTGATTTTTTTCAAAAAGAAAAACCAGATTTTGTCTTTGTTCCTTCATATAAGAGTGGAAGTATACAAGCAAACATAAAATCCCCAGCGGAGTTTATTTATGAAAATTTAGTTGTTCAAAATAATATTATTCATAATTCTTATTTGAATGGCGTTAAAAAGCTTTTGCTTATTGGAGCGTCTTGTGTGTACCCCGTTAGAAATCCAATTTCTAACGGGGCGAGCCCCAAAAATACTCCACAACCAATAAAAGAAGAATATTTTTTAACAGGCGAGCTTGAAAAAACAAGCGAGCCGTATTCAGTTGCAAAAATTTCAGGAATTGTAATGTGTCAATCATATAACAAACAATATGGAACAAATTTTTTTTCAGTTATCCCAGCAACACTTTATGGACCAGAAGATGATTTTGATTTAGAAAAATCTCATGTTTTGTCAAGTTTAATTAGAAAATTTCACGAGGAAAAAGCAAAAGGCGAAAAAGAAATAACACTTTGGGGAAGCGGGAATCCAAGAAGAGAATTTATTTTTGTTGATGATTTAGCTGAATCCTGCATTTTTTTGATGAATAATGATTTTGATGTAGATTTAATAAATATTGGAGTTGGAAGTGATATATCGATAAAAGAATTAGCTGAAATGATTAAAAAAATTTCAGGGTTCAGCGGAGAAATAAAATGGGATACATCAAAACCAGATGGAGCTATGCAAAAATTGCTTGATAATAGTCGCATAAAATCACTTGGCTGGAGTTCAAAAACAAGTTTTAACGAAGGATTAGAAAAAACTTACAAATGGTTTGTTAAAAATTATAATATGTTAAAATGATAAAATAATGGAATTAAGTCAATTGGAAGAAAAAGCTTTGTGGCTGAGAAAAGAAATGTTGAATATTCATAAAATTTCTTCAGGCTCAAGATTAGCATCTTGTTTATCGCCAATAGAAATTTTTGTTGCGTTATATTATGGTGGAATCTTAAAATTTGATTCTAAAAATTCGAATTGGGAAGAAAGGGACAGATTCGTAATTAGCAAGGGGCATGGTTCTGTTTCTTTATATCCGATTTTGGCTGATCTAGGTTTTTTTGATAAAAGTGAGTTATTAAAAGTTGGTAAAAAAGATTCTTTTTTATGTGATATTCCAGATACAAGAATTCCGGGATATGAAACTATCAACGGAGCGCTGGGGCATGGATTGGGAGTTGCAACAGGAATGGCTACTGGTTTAAAAATAAGGTTATCTAATTCAGCAGTGTTTGTTCTACTTGGAGACGGAGAATTATATGAAGGTTCTGTTTGGGAAGCGATTATGCTCGCGTCCCACCATAATTTGGGAAATTTGATATTAATAATTGATAACAATAAAACATCTATGCTTGGTCGCACAAAAGACATTATTGATTTAGAGCCGCTTGAAGAAAAATTTGATTCGTTTAAGTGGAAAGTAAAATCTGTTGATGGACATAATATAGAAGAGCTATGCAAATCATTAAAAGAATTTAAGGAAAATAACGCGAATTATCCAAAAGTTTTAATAGCAAACACAATAAAGGGGAAGGGAGTTCCGCAATTAGAAAGCGACCCATTAAGTCATATAAAATCATTAAAAGAAGATGAAGTTGAAAAAGCGATTGAAAATTTAAAATGAACCCCAATTCAGAAAAAAAATTCATGAGAGATGTTTTTATTGGTGGTATTTATGAAAAAATGAAAACTGATAATAACATTTTCTTTTTATCAGCTGATTTTGGCGCTCCTGCTTTGGATAAAATAAGAAATGATTTTGGAGATAGATTTATAAATGTTGGAATTGCAGAACAGAATTTAATAAACATAGCAACAGGATTGGCATTGGAAGGATTTGTAGTCTACGCTTACGCAATATCAACTTTTATCACAATGCGAGCTTACGAACAAATAAGATTAAATTTATCAATTTCAACACATATAAAACCTATAAATGTAAATTTAATAGGAGTTGGCGCTGGAATAAGTTATGATGTCGCTGGTCCAACTCATCATTGCTTGGAAGACTTGAGTATTATGAGACTTTTGCCGAATCTTGAAGTATTTTCGCCGAGCGATTGGAAATTAGTTGAAAAATTTGTTGATTATTCAATCAATAATAAAACGGCAAAATATTTTAGATTGGATTCAAAAGC
>JBBTQG010000051.1:0-3253 GCA_038065795.1 Patescibacteria group bacterium
TTCCAACTATTGAAAATTGTATACAAACAGCGCAATTTATAAAACAAGCTCCTCGGATATTCAAAAAAGCTGATGCAGAAATTAAAAGACTTAGAAAGGAGGTTGAAAGATTAAAAAAAGCAGAGCAAAAAGCTAATATGTTTTTGCCACAAATTTCAGAAGTTGACCAATCAGTATCTGATATAGAAACTTTGTTGAATACAATCAAGGAAGAATTCAAAACAAACCCTGAAGCAATGGAAAGATTGAATGAAGAAATATTCCCAGTATTTGGTGAAAATTGGGAAAATTTGGATATGGCAAAACGCGTTATGGATGGCGTAAAGAAAATAAAACCATTTATAAAAAGTAGTGATAAGGAAATAAAAAATATTAGTAAGCAAATTACAAAACTTCAAAAAAATGCCGATGTGTCAGGAGCTCAAAATCTTTATAATCAGCTTCAAGCTCAACTCACGGCAATAAAAGAAATGGTGAATAATAAAGATTATGAAGTTATTGATGAAGAAATGATGACATATTTTGAAATTCAAGATGAACTTCAAAATGCGTTAAGAGAATTAAGGGGAGAGGAAGAGCAGAAGTTTGTTCCGCAGGGATTTGAAAATTTTTACAGCAAGCCCGTTGAAATGCCTGATGCATTTCAGTCGTTTATGAAAAGTAATAGCAGTGGCAATGTAAATCCAGTAGGCGAATCAAATCCGCAACCGTCTCCGGGTCCGCAAATGAATGACAAAAATTTTATGGAGAATTTCTTGGAAAAATTAACTCCGAATCAAAAAGATTCTTTGTTTGGAAATATTCTAAAATTGTTTGGAAGATAGCGTTTAAGGTGTTTTTTCACAATAATGGGGCCAGGTAATGCCTGACCCCATTATTGAGCTAGCGTATTAGTAGATTCCCATTCAAATCGGTTCTCCAATATTTTACTCCGATTTTTTTTAATCTTTGAAGGGTTTCTTTGTTTGGATGACCGTAACTATTTTTTCCAACTTGTACTATGGCTAGAGACGGCATTATAGCTTTTATGAAATTTTCAGAAGATGAATATTTTGAGCCATGATGCGGAATTAATAAATAATCACTTTTTAAAGCAAATTTGTTTGTTAAATAATTTTCAGTTTTTGTTGTGATGTCGCCTGTTAATAAAAATGTTTTATTATTGTTTTGTGAAAATTTTATAACTAAAGAATTTTCATTATCTTTTTTAAGCGTTTTTATCGTGTATGTTGATGGATTTAGTATAGAAAAGTTTTCAAACGGAGTTTGAATTTTATCGGATTCTTTAAGAGTGATTATTGGGATATTTTTATTTTTTGCAAGATTTAAAAGTTCAAGCCACCCGCTCTCTTCTGAATGTATCGGCGGTATTATTATTGCTGAAACATTATATTTTTTTAAAATTTCAAAAGAACCTTCGTAATGGTCTTTATCGGGATGAGACAAAATAAGAATGTCTATTCTTTTTTTATAAAATGGTAAAAGTTTGTTTATTTCGCCGATTGTTTTAAAGCCGTTCGGTCCAGCATCATACAAAAAAGTCGTTCTTGGATTGGAAATTAAAATGCTATTTCCTTGCCCTATATCTAAAAAAGAAACAAACGGTTGCTGTTGATGAAAATCAGAAATAATACTCCAGCTCGCAATGTTGATGAAAATTAAAGTAAAAATTAAAGAGGGCATATCAAGTTTTTATTTTCATGGAAAAGTCCGGTATATTTTTTTTATTAAATTGGTATATTAAATAAAAAATGTAAATATATATAAAAATTATATATGCAATGGGTGGATTAAAATAAAGTATTGGCAAATGCGAAAAAATATTTATTAAAATTGCAAACCATTCAAACGGATATGATAAGATTAAAGGCACTACTGGAATAAAAATAAAAAGCAAAATTATAAATCCTATTAACATAAAAAATGGAATTAACGGCAGAATTATTAAATTTGAAAAAACAGACAAAATATTTAATTCATCAAAATAATGCCAGATTAATGGCAAAACCATGATTTGAGCCCCAAGTGTTTCTGAGAATGTTTTTTGAATAATCCGTATTATTTTTGAATTTCCCAATGATGCAAATTTAGTAAAAAATTTTTCAAGTTGTGGCGCTAAATAAATAATTCCAACTGTTGCCAAAAATGATAATTGAAATCCCAAATCAAACGAAAGACTTATCGGATTAATTAATGTTATCAATAGCGCGGCGCCCAATAAAATATTTCTTGATAAAGGAATTCTTCCCGAATTTTTTATTAAAATTAAAACAACGCTCATAATAAAAGCTCTAACTATTGAACCTTGCGCCCCGGCAAAAATTACAAAAATTACTAAAATAGGAATTGAAATAAAATTAATTAAAAATTTTGAAATTGAAAAATATTTTAAAATGTTAAAAACAAACGATGAAATTATGGTTAGGTTATACCCAGACATTGCTGTTAAATGAGAAAGTCCAGCGTTTTTAAAATTAGATTTTAGTTCTATAGATGAAATATCTTTTCCATACAAGAGCCCAGAAATGATTTCAAATGGCGTAGAAGGTATTTGTAGCGCTAATTTGGATTCAAGATTTTTTTTAAATTTTAAAATTTGGTTAAAAATTGTTTTGTGTTCACCTGTTATTTTAATTTTTTTTGCAGAACCTTTTAAAAAAAATCCTTGCATGTTTTGTTTTGTGTCCGTAATTTTTTCTAATTTAATTTCTATTTCGGTAATATCACCAAATTTAATTTGATAAAATATCGGCGCGGAAATTATTATTTTCACCCCGTTATATTTCGCTGTGAATTTTTGATATGTTTCATAAATTTTTGGTTCAGACACAATTTCCGCGGTAATAACTTTTTTAGCGGATATATTTTTGAGAGTCAAAAAATCAATTTGTGGAGTTCGCAAAATAAAATAAAAGTATCCAGCTGAAAAAGAAAAAATCGCAAGTAAAATAAATTTTAAAAATATTCGCGGGTTTTTTCTAAATTGTAAAAATATTAGAGATACTAACAAAAAAATAAAAAATATTTTATTAATTCCAGCAAATGTTCCAAAAATAAAAAATAAAGAAATACTAAAAAATAGCACTGACGGCATTATGTTATAATTATAGCAAGTAGTGCGTGGTGACCATAGCTTAGTGGTAAAGTGGGAGCCTGTGGAGCTCTTGACACGGGTTCGATTCCCGTTGGTCACCCAAAATATAGTAGTTGCTGATACAACAGCGATTGAAAGCTTGGTGACAAATCCAGGTCA
>JBBTQG010000052.1:0-14661 GCA_038065795.1 Patescibacteria group bacterium
AATAAAGAGGAAACGCAACTTTTTCTTAACAAAAAAATAACCGATGAAAAAAAATTAATGAGCGAATTCAAAAAAGTTCTTCCAAAACCAGAAATCTTGATTATTACAATGGGTGATAAGGGCGTAATTTTATCGCATAATAATAGCATAGCTTCCAAAAAAGGATTTTTACTGCGAACAGCTGGATTTAAGTCTAAAAAAATTGAGGATGGAACAGGGGCTGGCGACGCCTTTGGAAGCGCTTTTTGTAGTTATCTTTTAAGGCGTGGATTTGCAGAATCAATTAATAATGAAGAAGACATCAAAGAAGCGATCAGAAGAGGTTGCGCTAACGCAGTGTCAGTTATTGAAAAAGTAGGAGCGCAAAATGGAATATTAGATGAAAAAGACTACCAAAATGAACGATTTTCTAACTTAAAAATAACAAGGGCGTAATGTAGTGTATAATAAATATTATAATGACCATAAAACTTCACAAAAGAGACCAAGACAAAAGTGTTGATTTTTACAGAAAGCAAGATTTAGTTCCGGGGACTATTTATGGTTCAAAAAGCGACACCGCATCAATTTATACCAATTTTAACGAAATAAGCATTGCGTTTAAAAAATCAGAAGGTCAACTCGCGGAATTTGAAATTGACGGGAAAAAAGTGGAAGGCATTTTAAAAGAATGCCAATTTGAACCTACAACAAGTAAAATTGTTCATTTTGATATCTATATTCCAGAATTGGATAAACCAGTCATTACTTCTGTTCCTTTGATATTTATTGGGGTAGAAGAATTAGAAAAACAAGGTCTTGTTGTAAATAAAAATTTAGATGAAATTGAAATAGAGTCTTTACCGAGAAATATCCCAGAAAATATTGTTGTTGATTTAAGCTCATTAACAGAAGCTCACCAATCTTTGTTTGTAAAAGATTTAAAATTGCCAAATAATCTAAAAGTTACAATTCCAGAAGAAACACCGGTGGTATCAATTTTAGAAACCGCGCAAGAATAAATAAATGAAACAAATCTCTGATATAAATTCAAAGCCAAAATATTATTTTAAAAAACAGCTCAATAATTTAATTCCTGATAAATTTAAAAGGTTTGGGGTTGGTTTTATTTTATTTGCTTTATCTTTTGGGTTTATCACTGGCTCGCAAAACATTACAGCCGCTCCATCGCAATCAGAATATTTTTCTTATAAAATAAACGGCGCTTTGCTGGCGCAATCCCCAGAAGAAAACGCGTTAAAACAATCGCTTGAAAAACAATTAAAAGAACTAACAAAAGAAATTGATGGATATAAAGAACAAATAAAAAACATAAGTTCTAAAAAACAAGGAGTTCAATCAGAAATAGCTATTCTTCAAGCGCAAGTAAAAAAAGCTGAGGCAGAAATGAATGTTATTAGAACTCAAATAAATAATCTATCCAGAAGAGTTGGGGACACAAAAAAAGCGATTAATGAAACTGAAAGAAAAGTTGAAAAATCAAGGGTATTTTTAAAAGCCGCGATAAGATATTATTATCAAATTTCAAGAAAATCACCGATTGAAATAGTCTTAGCAGAAGAAAAACTTTCTGATTATTTCAGCAATTTTGTTTATACAGAAAAACTTCAAAATAAAATAAATGAAGAAATTATAAATTTACAAAAATTAAACACTGACCTCGGTTATCAAAAAGTTAAATTGCAAGACCAATTATCAGAAACAAGCGGGCTTTTAAGTATAACTCAGGTTAAAAAAGGAGAATTACAAGATTTGCAAGGTCAAAAGCAAATTGTTTTAAAACAAACCCAGGGTGAAGAAAATAAAGTTAAAAAAGTATTGGATGAAAAAGAAAAAATAGCCGCTGGAATTAGAGCTCAAATATATAAACTTGCTGGTAATGTCGCGCCTATTCAATTTGGAGAAGCATTAAGATTAGCTAATATTGCAAGCAAAGTAACAGGAATTCGTCCCGCTTTTCTTTTAGGTGTTTTAGATTATGAATCAAAAATAGGAAAAAATGTAGGAAGCTGTAATTATAAAACCGCTATGAATCCAAATCAACATCCTACATTTTTAAACATTGTTAATGAGTTGGGATTAGATCCGGATTCCGTAAAAGTTTCTTGCAAACCTTGGTATGGATGGGGTGGAGCTATGGGTCCGGCGCAATTTATGCCCGCAACATGGATGGAATATAAAAATAGGGTTAAAAAATTAACTGGTAACAATCCTCCGTCTCCATGGAATATTTTAGATGCGTTTATGGCGGCTAGCATAAAACTTACAGACGCAGGCGCTGGAAAACAAACAACTGACGCTGAATGGAAATCAGCAATGATATATTTTGCTGGCGGAAATTGGAGTAAGACTTCATTAAAATTTTACGGCGATGATGTTTTAGCAATCGCCGCAAGATACCAAAAAGATATAGACACATTAAAAGATATAGAATAAAAAAAACTACTCAAAAATCCCTCATCTCATCTAACCAATTTTTATCCGACCGACGGGCTGACATTTTTGGATGAAAAAATCGTATTACTCCAATAATTTTATCAAGCTTGACATTGTCCAAAGCTGAATAGGGCTACCTTCACTTTTTAATTCATTTGCAGAAGTTAGTTCACTGCCCCAACCCAAAGCGCCTAATTCAAGAAGGTTTTTCAACCCAGCGTTTTTTATTTGTTCAATCTGTTTTTTATATTTTTTAGAATTCAAATTTTGCATTGAAATTCCAGCAATATTATTTAACCAAAACCAACTATCTCCCTGATGATAACTTTCTGATTTTTCACCCGTGTGCTTTGAATTGAAAGACGGACTATTTTTTGCAATGCTAGAAAAACCTCCCCAACTACACCAAGAATTTTTTATAACATTATCAAATAATTTTTCCCATTTTTGAGGAGATAAAAATTCAGGTTCAAGCAAATACGCTAAAAAAACATTTGGTCTAGTCATTTCATCTTTTGGATAAAATTCTGTTACCATTGCTGTTTTAAGTTTTTGTTTATATTTTTCCAGTGTAATCTGCTTTAAATAATCTTTTTCAATTAATGATAATTTTTCAAGCGCTTTCATAAATAAAAAATCTATTTCCATCGCTCTCGGTCTGTCAATAGAATCCATCCATGTTGATTTTTCCAAAGGTATAATTTTTTTATTTTGAAAATATAAATTTAACCACCTCCCAAAAATTATTTTTATTGTGTATAAATTTTTTTTAATTTGTTTGTTGTCCATCAATAACAAAATCCATAAAAATATATCTATTGAATTGTTGCCACAAGGTTTATTTGATAAAGCAAAGTTTTCTAAATTTTCTAGATAATGGTTAAGCATTTTATTTCTTATATCTAATAAAATTTTATTTGTTTTATATAGTTCTGCCTTTTCAAATAACCATAAACTTATAAGTTCATCTCTGAACCAATAATCACTAAACCAAGGAAGCCCTGCGAGAAAATATCCGTCATATAAAGATATTGTTCTTTTAAGCAAAAAATTTGAAAGCCTATCATTGTTTGATAATTCATAATCACAAATAGTATTATGGTCAAATGATATAGTTGAAATTTGTTTTTCTGGACAAAATAATTTAATTTCAGTAAAATATCCCTCAAACGCTTCATATACCCAATTTTTATAAGGCAAAGAATTTCTTTCTTCATCAAATCCACAATATACTTCCTTCCATAAATTTTGTAATTTTAAATCACCCTCATAAAATAAATAGGATTCTAATTTATAGTTATCTTTTTCTTGAAAAAAATTAACGGCATATCCTTTTTGTAACGGCAAAATTTGATAATTATTTCCAAATTGCTGATTTGAATATACTTTTTTAAAATCAAGATTTATTTTTATTTTTAATGGCTTGCTTGTTTTTAAAATTAATCCTTGACTATCTAATAAAATTTCAAGAACATTTCCTTTAAAATAAATTTTTGCAAAATAGGGCGAAACTATTTCGATTTTTTTAATTTCATCAAAAATAGATAAACCCGGGATTTCAAAAGAATCAACAAGCTTTAAAACTCTATCTTTATCTTTTATCCAATAACCAAAATATCTGCTTTTTTGAGCAAGCCCCCATAAAAACCAGTGATTATTTCTTACCAAAGAAAGAATAGGAAGCTTTGCATTAACCTCGCGATTTAATTCATTATAAAAAATTTTCATTATGAAAAAGCTTTATTGTAAAGCGCAAAATAATTTTTTATTAAATTTTCCCATCTACAAAATTCAGCTAATCTTCTTGCTTCTTGTTTATTATGAGCTCTTTCTGGTCTTTCAATTTTTGCAATCTTGCTCAATATTTTAGTAAGTTCATCAATAGTTTTTTCGATATTATCGCCTGTTCTGTTTAAAATAAAAATTCCGGGATCTTCATTATTAAATTTAACATTCTCTTTTAAATAATCAGCAAACCCAGTCAAATTAGTTGTTACAGAAATAACTCCTGAAGCTGAAGTTTCAAGCGGAGTATATCCCCATGGCTCATAAAATGATGGGAAAACTCCGACATGGCTTCCTGAAACCACGTCTTCATAATTTAAATTTAATAATCCATCAGAAGAATTTATATAACTTGGATAATAAATTACCCTTACTCTGTCCTCTATTTTATTTGATAAATTTGCTTCTTTTAATAATCCAATGATTTGGTTGTCGCTTTTTAATTTATGTGTTGATAGTGGAATTTCTTTGTCTTTTTTAACTTTACTAAATATTTTCTTAAATGTTAAAAATTCATCATTGCTAAATAAACTTCCCGATGAAACTTCTTTTTTATGTATTAAATAATTTATCAATCTTCCTTTTAATTCATTTCCCATCTCATCAATTATACTTTCTATACTTTTATAAACATTTAAATTATTTCTAAGAATATTATCTTCTTCGTACACTTCATCAGGAACAAAAATAAATACAAAAATATTTTTATCCCCAGAATTAAGAATTTTGTTTAATTTTCCTAATGACCTTATAAAAACATCGATGCCTTTGTTTTTTATTTCTTTTCTTCCGCTAATAAACATTATCAAACTATTCTTTACATCAACTTTATAATATGGCGCAAAAAAGAATAAAATAAATTCTTTTAAAATTTCACGATTTTTTCTATGCGCGTGCGCTATTTCTTCATTTGTAGAAAATCTATCAAAATTCAAACCATTAGGCAAAATAAAATCAGGCTTCCTTCCCAAAAATGTTTCAGCTTCTTTTCCAAGCACACTACTCACAGCTGTAAAATATGAAGCTTTTTGACTGGCATATTTTTCAACACCATACTTTGCTTCAATTCCAAATTTATAAATTTCTTTATCAGGAGATATAGAATTTAAATTTTCCCAAAAATTAACATCTGCGCTCGCGAGAGTTCTGCCTAAAACCGTTGCGTGAATTGTAAATGCTGTTTTTAAATTAGCATCGGATTCATCTGAATCCAAAAAAAGCAATGCCGCGCCTGATAACCATTCATGAAAATGAAATACTTTTTTTTGTTCGCGAAATCGTTCGCAAAAAGCTTTCAAAAATATTGATACAGCCTTAGACCACACGATTGGTTCATTATAATCATCGCCTACCCTTGAACTATCAATTTTATATTTTTCCCAAAGTTCGTATTTAAAAGCGTTGGCATTTGGCTTTAAGTTTTCAAAATCTACCAAAAATCCTTTTGGTCGTCCATCTATGAGCCATTCTCCATAATAAATTTTAATCCCGTATTTTTCCGCTTCATTAATTATTTCGCCTAAATCTTCATCGGGCAAAAATTGATAAAAATCTTGAAAACCTTTATCTTTTAAAAACGGACCAACCACAAAATAATCATCTCCAAATTTTTCTTTTATATAATGAGCCTTTTCGCTAAGCACAGTGTAAATTCCGCCTACTTTGTTTGCAACCTCCCAGCTTACTTCCAATAAAAATTTATTCATCGGTTAACTTTTATATGTAAATCTTCTAATATGTTTTTATAAACTATGTAGGCTTCATATGGACTTTGATATGGATTAAAATATTTATGAACATCGCCATCGGCAAACCATTTTGTACACATATAATAAAAATGGTCGGCAGTTTGAAGCTTTCTCCACTTTTTTATAAGTTCTGGTTCATTTTGCATTTTTTTTTCAAATGAATATATCATCTGAGCTGAATCTTTTTGCATTTGATTAGCAAGCCACGCAGATAAATCCCTTTCAGTATCAGCCCAGGTTACGGGATATTTTGATGAAAATTCGCCCCTTGAAGGATATTTTTTTATTACCTCGCTTAATGTTGAAAACTCTAAATCTTTTTTTCTTAAAACTTCATTTGGTAAGTTTGCTAAAAAATCAAAAATTCCTGTTTCTTGCCATTGATGCTCGCCAAATGTTTCAAAATCCATAAATAAACCAACAACTTCCCCGCCTCCATTAAGACTCTCTAGCCATGAAGCAAATTTATTAGTCGTTAATGGATACTCGCTCCAATCTCTTGATGAAAATCTAAAACTCATATCATCAGACAATTTAAAATTTCTAAGAATCACTTTTAGATAATTACAAGGAGTATTGTAGACATAATTCGGAGAACGCCAACCTAAAATTCGTTCAGCTCCTTCTGTGATGATTCCGTCAAACCCTAACTCATTTACAACTTTTGCTAAATCATCAAAATAAATTAACTCTGTATTTGAAAAAACTTTTGGTTCTTTTAAAAACAATTCTTTTATCAATCTTTTATGTTCCAATACTTGATTTTTAAATTCTTCAACAGAATAAAGAGAAGCCAATGAATGATAATATGTTTCGCCCGTAAATTCAATAGAATTAGTTTTTGCAAGGTCTTGAAATAATCCAATAACTTCTGGGTGCCACCTTAAAAGTTGCTCCAAAAAAATTCCAGTTATTCCAAAGCTCGCCTTAAATCTTCCGTCGGTTTCGTAAATTAATTCTTTTATAAGTTCCAATGTCGGCACATAACATTTTTCAACAATCCTATCCAAATAAAATTTGTTTTTTTCATCGTCAAAATAGTCATCGCTATTTCCAATATCAAACACAGAATAATTTTTTAATCTTTCAGGTTGATGAATTTTAAAATAAAAAGAAACAGAAGGCATAAAAAAATAAGATTATGTATATATTATACTATGAACTATCAAAATGCAAAAAGTGGCAAATGACTTTCTGCGCCGAAAAATAACGCTAAAAACGATTTATCGTTTTCAGCGACGGAAAATAAATTTCCGTCATTTTCGGCATTTTTTAAATTTATACGCGCTATTTTAAAAAAGCGTTAGTAATTCAAATTATTATAAACATTTAAAATTTTATCAACTCTATCTCCCCAATTAAAGGGCTAAGGCCCACTCCATTTTTGATTAAATTTTTAAACCCTGATAAATACTTAATATCTTATCTGTTCTATCTTCCCATCTAAATTTTTCTAGCTCCTGATAAGAAGTTCTTGCTAATTCATTGCTCATTTCTGGATATTTTAACGCTGAAATTATTAGATTTGCCATTTTTTTTGTATCCCAAAAATCTGATTTCAAAACATTTATTAAATAATCTCCTACGCCAGTTGTTTTTGAAATAATTACAGGGGTTTTATATTTTACTCCTTCCAGAGGAACAAGCCCAAACGGGTCAAACACAGATGGAACAACCAATACATCGGCGATTTGATAAATTCCCCAAAGCTCATTGTTTCTTAAAAATCCAGAAAAGATTACATCATTCAAAACATTTAATTCACTAGCTCGACTCACTAAACTTCCCATCATTTCACCGCTTCCGCAAAAAATATATTTAACTTTATTAGAAATCTTTTTTCGTCTTGCCGAATAATCAATTGGAAATAGTGATAAAAACGATTTGTCGTTTTTATCGCCGAAAAATTTATTTTTCGGCGTTTCAATATAACTTTTTACTAATGGCAAAGTTTCCAAAAAATAATCTGGACCTTTTTGTAACGCAAACCTTCCAACAAATAAAACTAATTTATAACCTTGCTGTTTTAATTTTTTAAGATACAGCGGAAGTTTGGCTGAACGAATTTTTAAATCTATTCCATTTGGAATAGCAAAAATTTTATCTCGCGAAATACCGTAGTGTTGATAAACAATTTCTCTTGTTTGATGACTCACTGTTATTAGCGCGTCAGATTGTTCAAATGCTTTTTTTTCTTTATCATAAATTTCAAAATTTGGACTAACGCCGGTTCTTTCAATTTCAGTAGCATGAATATGAATTATAGCTGGAATATTTAATTTCTTTTTTAAATATATTGCCGCAGAAGCCGACAACCAATCATGCGCATGAATTAAATCAAATGATAATTCTTTTTCTTGAATAACTTTATAAAGTCTTTCGCCATAACTTTCAACTTCATTAAATAATTCGTTCATACCATTTGAATCTTCGCACATATAAGCTGAAAAATTTTTGGCATTTGATTTTATCGAATCATCTGCAAAAATTACAAGAAAATTTGTATCGTCTATCGGAAGTTTTTTAGGTAAAGAAAATGTTAAATCAGTTTTTCTCGCAAGCGCTTCAGCCATAAAAAGACAGGCAACACCTAATCCTCCGCTATTAAACGGCGGCAATTCCCAGCCTATCATTAAAACTTTTTTCATTCTTTTTAAAATAAAGATTTACTCCCATAAAAAAGGAGGTTTCTATTTCATTATATAATATACGCAAAAAAAAATCGCCAGAATTGTGAATAGCATCCACAATTCTGGCGCCGTCTCCTCCTTACGAAAGAGACTCTTTGATTTGGATAAGAAGACTTGTTATACTTTCGACACTCCACGCGAATATGTTTTTCACATCTTCAACGCCGTGGATGCCGAAGAAATCAAGAATTGGCTTGGCAACTGATACTGCAACTGCGCCAGCGGCTACAACAAGCCCCAACACCAACGCGTTAAACGCCAACCAGCCTGTTGCTGCGATAGCGACTCTTGCGACTCCAGCTCCAAGCCAAACCGCAAACGCCACTGCCGCGACTTTGACGCCCAATGCGACCAAATCGGCTGTTCCGCGCGACTTTGTCACATTCTCAACCGGAAATTCAAGCGATTTCCCGCCGACAACAAGGGTTTTCCCTGAATCATCAACGCCCTTGATTGACGGAAGAATGCTCTTCATTCCCCAGACGAGATTGACGACCTCGCCCGTACTTTGCCGAACGAATCGCGGATGCTCATATTTCGCCGCGGCGTTTTTCACAAACGCCATGCTCAAAAACTCGGGATTTGTATCCCCGAGCTGAATTGTTGTCGCACGCCCCGGCTGACTTGCGAGATCTTTCAGTCTGCTATACTGCGACTTGACTGTCGCAGCTAATTCCTCATCTGTCCCAGCCAACACAATGTCAGCCTTCGGTGGAACAGTTGGAGATAAACCTGCTGGACCACCTCCGCCACTGCACCCAGCGATGTTGACGAACATCACCACAGCAACCACTAACGACGGAACACGAAAAATCCTACGGCGTCTCATCTCTAACCTCCAAGTTATCTCATCCCTAATGTTGTACGAACTATATTAATTATACAATAAATCACAAAATTGACAAAGTTGATTTTGTGGCCGAAAAATTAATCGATTGTTTTAATGATTAATTTTTCAACCGTTATTTCTGTAAAAACTTTTTACAAATATCAAGCGCTTGATTTTTACTTTTTACCCATTCAATATACGGCAATTTTTTTAGCTCTCTTGTTTGTCTTTTTGCAAAATTTATTTCTGATTTGCAAGCTTTTTCTTTTGCTTCGTTTAATGAAATACTAAAAGATTTTTTATAAACTTGCTGTGATGAAAATCTTTTAGAATGAAACCGATGGGTTTCATTTTTTTCTTCAATATACGCGCCAAGCCAATAATAACTTAACCCAAACGACATAATTCTCTTAAAACTTAATCCAGATTTTCTTAGTTTTTTTATTTCTTTAATAATTCCTGTTAATCTTTCTAAAAATCGTTTTTCAATTTTTAATTCCAAAACTTTCCAATTTACATCAATTGCAATAATCAAAAATTCGTATAATGGTTCTTTTTTTAATTTAGGAACTTTGCCGATTGCTTTTGTAATTTCTATTGCCCTAATTAATCTTCGCTTATTTTTTGATTCAATAGTTTTTGCTCGCTCTGGGTCAACTTTTATTAATATCTCAAACAATTTTTCAACCGTTCGTTTTTCTAATTTTTTTCTAAATTTATAATCAGGTTTAATTTCTGGTAAAATCCAACCTTCTTTGAACGCTTTTAAATATAAATTTGTTCCACCACAAAAAATTATGATTTTTTCTTTTTTTAAAATTTCTTTAATTGATAAGGCAACTAATTTTAACCATCTTCCTAATGAAAAATTTATTTTCGGAGACGCAATTGACAAAAGATGATGATTAATTTGTTTTTGTTCTAATTTGCTTATTTTTCCACTTCCCACATCTAATTTTTTATACACCTGCCTTGAATCAGCGTTGATTATTTCAGCATTCAATTTTTTAGCTAACCATAATGACAGCTCCGATTTTCCAGAACCAGTCGGACCTGTAATAAAAATTATTTTTTGTTTTTTGTTTGTATTCATAAATTAATTTTAATATAAAAAAAATAGGGCGAGAGGTTGACCAACCTACTCGCCCATAACGACCCTATTTCTTCGTTTATAAGTATATCATACCCATTTTTAAATGTCAAATATTATACATAAAATTTTTAAACTCCTATATAAAAAGGCAGAAGATGACCTAGTCAAATCTCCTGCCTCATTGCCAACTACTTTGTCGGCGACTTCAATGTGATTAGTGCCCCTTCCAACTTACTCATCGCATCATCAAACGACTTTCGCATTAAGAGCGACTTGCTCTCTCTTTTTTCAACGCGAAAACCCGGGAGAATCACTTTACCCTCGGAAAGCGTTCCTTTGCCCTCTTCAAGAATAATTCCCCGAACCAACAACTCGTCGTTGCCTATCTGATAAAGAGTTATGTTAAGGGCGATTCTCTTGCTCTCTTCTTTACTCTCTACCGAAACGACCATCTGCGAGTTGTTGGCGCTCACCGAGACGGGTCCGACATTGGCAACGATTATTCGCGGCTTTAAACCTCCGCGAACTTGTCCTTTTAGGGTGACTGTTCGCTTAGTAGAGCCATTAAGCGTTTCAATTATCACATCCGCGACAAACTTGGCAGTGCCTCGCCAGTTTGCCGAACTAGTCATTCGCGGAGTTGCTGGGTACCCTTTTCTGAAGTCAGGGTATTTCCGTAAGAATTCCGAGCTTGGAATTCCCGAACTAACTCCAACGCGCTCAAACACTCGCGCGATTTCTCTCGTCGGCTCGGACACAAATGGCATATAGCTTTTTGCCCGAACTACAATATAGATAGAGTCGCCAGCCCTGAGAACTGGCTCATTTTCCTCTTCTGCGCCACTTGCCTTCGCCGACGCCAACAGAAGAACACCTGCGAATATTGTAGTCGCTATCCATCTCATACCTACACCTCCTAGATTGCTACATATATTATATTACAAAAATAATACAATGTCAAAAGATACTACAATGGCGCGATTTTTGAAATTTTATTCTAATATTTCAAAAATTTTATTTCTTGTTTTGCCGCCTTTTATAAGTCTGATTTTCGATTCAAAAATTTTAAAATATTCAGCCAGTTTTTTTATAACTTCTTTATTCGCTCTGCCCTCAATAGGCTTCGCTAAAAATGACAAGTTATTTTTAGCACCAAAAAATTAAAAAAAATTAATTTTTTGGCGATTTAATTTTTATTTCAAAACTATTTTCTGATTTTTTAACAATTTCATTACTTTTTGAGTTGGAAAAAACTTTTACTTTAATTAGCATAATTTTAAATTTTTTTCCAGCGAGATTGAATATACGGGGTTACCTCGCTTAATTTTAAGGCTGTGGTGGAATTTCCAGTGCGAATATAAAAAGCTTCGTTATTATCTGCTCTAATATACGCTGGTTTATCACTTGGCAAAACCCTCATAACACACACATCTTTTCCGTCAATAGAATGAAATATTAATTTTACAAAAAGTCTGTGCTCTGAACCAATAACTTCTCTAAAAACATTTGTAAAATGATTTTCAAAAGTATCCGCGCTTTGTTTTGGCAAAGATTTATAATCATATTCCAATCCTATAATATTTTTATTATTATCAACGCCAATAATTAAATGTCCTCCGCCTGTATTTAAAAACGCCGCAATTGTTTTCATAACAATTTGTTCTATTGTCCTATTCAATTTATTTTCTCTAATATCCCAACGAAAAGAAGATTTGAATTCAAGTTTTTCATGTTCTCCTTTTTCTAAAATTTTATATATATCTTCAGGTTGACTGATAACGCCACCAAGTAATTCTTGATTCTTTTGATTAAAAAGCATTCTTATAAAATCTTCAGGGCTTATTATGTGATTTATAGTATAAAATTTACCGGTTTTTTTATCGTTAATTTCTATCCAGCCATATTTTAAAATTTTTGATAGCGCGCTATTACAAACTTTTACTGACAATGGCTCATTAAGAGGTATAATTGTTTTTTTCTTAAAAATAATTCCTCGCTCATTAACAATTGAATCAGGATAAATTGTATAAGTGTCAAATAACCATCTAAAAAATACAAACCCCATCAAAATAATTTCACATAAAGTTACAAATATAAATTTAGCGATTTCATATGAAAGCGTCTGTGAAAATGAAAGATGTCTGTATATTTCACCATAGTCAGCTATGATTGCCACAATAAGATATGTCAAAACAGCTAAAATCTGCACAACAATAATGTCTTTTATTATAACAATCGGGCTTTTTCTAATAATAATAGAATCGTCCATATATTAATATTAATTCTAATGCAATTTTTTACTGCTTTAAAATATATTAAGTTTCTCACCTCACTTTTGTATTAACTGCTTTTACATAATTACAATAATCGCATTCAGAATTGGCTTCTGGAATTTGTTCGTTATTTAAACATTTATGCGCGTCAATAATGGTTTTTTCAACCCAAGAATCATTGCCTTTATATAAAATCATTGTAATATCAAATTCTAACTTTCCATCAAAAGCCTCTTTGTCTGTTTTTCCATTGCAATAAACAAAATATCCAGTATCTGAAACCTTAAAATTATTTTTGCGAATAAGCCACTGATAAATTTCCATCTGTCTTTTATATCCTTCGTGCCATTCTTGGTCTAATTCAGTAATTTCTTCATTTTTAGAGGTCGCTTTATAATCAACAACAATTAATTCACCTTCCGCGTTTTCCCATAAATCGTCAATCGCGCCTGTAATTAATAAATTAGTGGATTCGTGAAAATATTGAACTCCTGTAAAATTAGTTCTCCATTTTTCTAAATTTTTATTTTGCGACGGAACTGCGTCAATCCCATATTTTTCCATCAACGGATGTTTTGTATTATTCGCACGATGAATATCAAATTCTTGTTTTAATAATTTATCAACCGCGCTGTTTAATGTAAAAGGAAATCCCGGCGGTCTGCCAATTCCAAGTTTTCTATCAACATAAAAACATCGCGGACATTCTAAAAACAAATCAATTTTTGAACGCGAAAGTTTAAATGGCTCTTTTGAATTCGGCTCATACAAACCCCGTTTCCGTTGCGAATTATAATATTTTGACATCTTTCTTTATTTTACTCTAAAAATTTTGGTTTTTGTTTGAAATATGGACTTTTCAAAATTGTTTTTACTTTTCCGATAATTATTAAATTGTCTGATTTGCTCAAAAATATTGGCTTGTGTTCTGGATTTGACGACTTGGGAAAAAGCCCAATTATATTTTTATCTATCATTTGAAATTCTTTTATTGTTAAATTTCCATCAATATTCGCGACAACAATATCGCCGTCGCGAGGATTGTCCGTTAATGGCTCAAAAATAATGTGGTCGCTATTATAAATATTTTTTAAATTCATAGAATCACCAGATACTTCCATTGAAAATAATCTTTCATAATTTTTTTCTGACAAAAGTTTTTTGGAAACTTTTAAATAGCCGAGCGCGTGTTCCTGTAATTCGTAAGCTGGCGTTCCAGCATTCACTGAACCTAAAATTGGAATGTGAACAAAATTAGAAACTTCTGATAGATTTAATTTTATAGAATTACCTCCGCGCGTTTTTTTAATCAACCCTTTTTGCTTTAAAGAATTCACATATTGATAAACACTTTTCAAACTTTTTAATGGGAGATTATAATTCTTTGATAAAAAATCTTTTAACGCCATCAATGTCGGCGTCTTTCCAAATCTAAAATGATAATCCTGAATTGCCTTATAAACTAATTTTTGCTTTATCGTCAGAAGTCTATTATGCATAAAATTTTGTATATGGTATATTTGGTATTAATATCAATAACAGGGACAATTTTAAACCCCCTTAATTTTAAAATCAAGAGGGCAAATGTGGATAAGTGAATTTTTTACGCCATATTACGCCACCTCCAAAAAACCCGCGTCATTAAAGCGATTGATTTTACTAATAAAATTCCTACCGTCTATAAATAGAATAATTTTCATAAAAATTTAAACCCCAGCGGACCTTTCGGCTAGCTGGGGCGTTGATATCATAATTATACGCAACCAATTCCTAAAAGTCAAATAAAATGTGAATAAGATAAATTATT
>JBBTQG010000053.1:0-6606 GCA_038065795.1 Patescibacteria group bacterium
GATAATCTCGCCCTCGAGCTTCTTGAAGTCCTCGGGCTTGGAAGTGGCGAGAGCGCTTTTGACATTGGTGTTCACGAAGTAGCACCACCACGGCGTGTTCTCCTTTTTCTCTGGGTCGTCGGTGGTGTTCTCGCCGACGGAAAGTTCAACCTCGTCACCTTCATCATATGTTCCGAGGTGGTCGAGCGTGAAGTCGGGGAGAAATATCCCCTCGACTTCGATGGGCTTCCTGCGGGTCGTGATCTTGTCGGTCTTAATCCATTTTCCCTCGTTATTCTGCGCCAAGGCGCAGACGAGGGAGACGACCGAAGCGAAGCCAAACTTGTCGCCGAGACTTGTGATCTCGGCAATTACCCTGAATCTAACTCTGTTTCCGTTCTCTTGTGCCATTTTTGGCACCTCCTATATATGGAGCCGAAGCTCCTAAGTACTATCTCTATTATATCATACTAATTTTTCTGTGTCAATAGGTAAAATATAAGATTTTAAGCCATTTTTTAAGTTAGGTTACGAGTTCGCGAGATTGTTTATAACTCCGAGGGCGCACATTAAAGCTAATTGGCTCGAGAATCCGTGACTGAAAAAAGGAAGAGGAACGCCTGTTGTGGGAATTATTCCCATATTTGACGCTATATGAATGAAAGCTTGAACTGAAATCCATGTCGCAACTCCGTAAACGAAAAATTTTTTTTCTGAGTTGGCTGTTACGAGCGCATTTTTTATAACCGTTAAAATGAGAAAAATAAAAATTCCAATTAAAGTCGCAGAACCGACAAATCCAGTTTCTTCCGCAACAACAGAAAACACTGAATCGCTATTTATAAGCGGCAATCCAATAAATTTGATTTTAGAATTTCCAATTCCTCTACCTATAATCCCGCCAGACCCTATTGCCAGTCGCGATTGTGTTTTTTGATAACTTGTTTTTCCCTCTCCATTGCCATATAAAAAGTCAACTACCCTTTGAACCCTGTACCCATATGCAGAACTAATAATAACAAAAATAATTATTAATACCACAAACGGTAATAATTCTTTGGCTTTTGGTTTAAGTGATAAATATCCAGCGCCTATTGACGCCCAAATTATTGCAAGGTTTGAAAAAGTTGGTTGTAAGTAAATAAATACTGACACAGTTCCTAATATTAAAATTAACACGATACTTCTTTCATATGGCAATTTAAATTCTTTGTGCAATCTTGGCAAAAAAAACGCTAACCACAAAAGCATCGTAAATTTTAAAAATTCAGTGGGCTGAAATGAAAAAATTTTTAAATCTAACCAACGCGCGGTTGTTTGCCCAGTTGGGCGCAGTCCGGGTAAAAACGCCAAAAGCATAAACAAAAAAAATATAATAAAAAGAGGAAGGGAAATTCGCTTCAATGTTTTCCAGCTAATAGAAGAAAACATAATAAATCCAAAAATTGCCAAAATAACATTTTTTAACAAAAATAAAAAAAGATATTTGTATTGCTCTGTTAAATTTTTTGAAAAGAGAGGCGTTGAAATGCTGTAAAAATTTATAAAACCCCAGATTGTTAAAATCACAATTATGACCAGTAAATTTTTATCGTATTTTTTTAGAAAAGAAGCAAGCATTAAAAAAATTTTCAATTTTTAATAAATAATTTTCAATAAGTTCTCAGTTAATCAATTTTTAGACAATTTGAAATAAAAATTAAAAATTGATAATTAGAAATTATCGTTTATGCCATTGTGGAGCTCTTCTAGCTTTTCTTAGTCCAAATTTCTTTCTTTCAACTCCTCTCGGATCTCTTGTCATAAATCCGGCTTTTTTAAATTTCTGTCTCCATTCTGGATTCAATTTTAAGAGCGCTCTCGCAATTCCTAATCTTATTGCTTCTGCTTGCCCTTTAATTCCGCCACCTTTTGTAATGGCTGTTATTTTATAGGCGTCAAAAATTCTTAGTTTTCTAAGCGGAGCGTCAACTGCTTTTTGTAAATACATAAGAGGGAAGAACTTCGTATAATTTTTTCCATTAACAATAACATTCATAACTTCTTTGTTTGAATTTGCCCAAAGTCTGACCCTTGCGGTGGATTTTTTTCTTCTGCCAATTCCTTCAATATATTTTCCGCCTTGAATTTTAGGAATTTGTTTTAATTCTTCTTCCTGGTCTTGTTCTCCTGTTTCTGTTGTTTCTAAAATTTGTTCGTCTTGCATTGTTGTTAAAATTAAATGCTGAAAACTTGTTTTCAGTGTCAAAAATGATTTATCATTTTTGACATCTCGTTTAATTTTAACCACGAAATGTCAATAATAAATTATTATAATGAAATTTCGCGGTTAATTTTTTAATTCTAATCGTTTAATTCTTCTTTGTCTTAATTTGTTTTTTGGAAGCATTCCTGTAACAGCTCTTTGAATTATGAACATTGGATTTTTGCTCCAAAGCTGTTCCAACTTATGTTCTTTGACATGGCCAATATATCCCGCTGTATTTCTGTAAATAATTTTTTGTTTTAATTTTTTTCCTGTGAACACAATTTTTTTTGCGTTTTTGATTATTATAAAAATAGGGAAGTCAATATTTGGTCTGTAATCTTTTTTATGTTTTCCTTGTAAATAGTGCGCAATTGAAACAGCCAACCTGCCCAAAGGTTTTCCAGTTGCGTCAATTTCAATTTCTTCTCGGATTAATTTTGTGCCTGTGTTTTTGATTTTTATGCCCATTTTTTATGAAAATACTAAATACACCGCTAACCACTTAGCTAGTAGATATATTATACAACAAAAAATTGAAATACAAAGCCGAAAAGATATATTTTTGAATATTCCATTTTTATTATTTTTAGCGGTGTTTTAGTTGACATCCTAACTTTTTCGGTTAAAGTTTAAATAGAACTCTCAAGTTGAGGAGAGAAAAGAAGGAGTACGGATATGACTGATATGAGCGGACTTACATTACCAATAGTAAATGTTGTTGCGAATACGCTTCCAGAAGGTTGGGAGCAGGCGGTATTAAGAACATGGCGCGAAGGAGCGCAAATCGCGACACAGTATGACAAGGAAGGCGACCCGTTGAGTCGCGATGCGATCGCAGTGATTGTGGTTCGCAATCCTTTCGCTGAGCCACGAATTCACAAAGCCATTCCTTGCGGATTGGTTGAGCTGGAGATGTATCGATTGGAAGTCGTGGATGGAATTCACGACCATTGGGTTAACCCAGAAGCCGGCAAGTGGGAATACACCTATCACGAGCGGTTGTTCGCTTATACGGCTCCAAAGATTCATCGGAGCCAAGAGAGCGAATGGGTCACGCTTGAACCCATAGATCAGATTGATTATGTTGTGCGCGCGCTGTGCGAAGCTCCGCATACCCGCCGCGCGCAAGCAATCATCTGGAAGCCGTGGGAGGACGCCGGTATCAGCGACCCAGCTTGCTTGCAACGGATGTGGTTTCGCATCTTCGGCGATGAGCTCGTGATGAATATCCACATTCGCAGCAACGATGCTTTCAAAGCCGCGTTTATGAATATGTACGGCTTCACCGACCTCCAACGCGTCGTTGCAGAACAAGTGTCTGAACGGCTTGGGCGAGAAATTCATGTCGGTCAGTACACTCATTTTGCCGATTCCTTTCACATTTATGGTTCATACTTCGACGAGTTTAAGCGCTTCTTGGAGACCCTTGAGAAGCGTTCGTTTGAAGAACGAACATACCGCACTGATGAGGTGTCAGATATTCTCGACGAAGCTCGCGAGCAAATCGCGAGGTCGCTCGAAGAGGAGAAAAGAACCGGACGCAAGGGGCTGTAAAGAGCCATTGCGTAACAGAGTCAAAGGAAAACCCCGCGACTCTTTTTTGTTATGCGCATTTTTTTTGCATTTCGTTATTAAATGTGGTATAATATCTTTAAAATGGTTAATCATTTTAAGCGCTGAAAAGTTGAAATGTTTGCCTTTCGGTTTTTCAACATTATGTAAATAAAGCAGTAATATTTCTTCAAGTTACATTTGAGGTTTTATGCAAAAAAAATGCCACGGGTAAATGTCCCGTGGGTTATTTATTTTTATTATGGAAATAAGAAACATCGCTATAATTGCCCATGTTGACCATGGGAAAACAACTCTTACGGACGCTATTATGCAACAAACAGGAGCTGTGACCGATGAAAGTATTAGTATGGATTCAAATGTTTTGGAATTAGAACGGGGCATTACAATTTATGCAAAAAACGCGTCAGTTTTGTACAAGGGAACAAAAATCAATATTGTTGATACACCGGGGCATAGTGATTTTGGCAGTGAAGTTGAACGAGTTTTAAGGTCAATCGATAGTGTTATTCTAGTGGTTGACGCGCAGGAAGGTCCGATGCCTCAAACAAAATATGTTTTAAAAAAATCATTAGAGTTGGGGCATAAACCAATTGTTGTTATTAATAAAATTGACAAACATGCGGCTAATCCTGATTGGGCTTATGAGCAAGTTTTCCAGCTTTTTTATGATTTGGGAGCAACTGATGAGCAGTTAGATTTTGCTGTAATATATTCAATTTCTAAACTTGGAATAGCAAAAAGAAATTTAACAGATGAATCGAATAATATCACACCGCTTTTGGATATGATTCTTGAAAAAGTGTCTCCTGCAAAACAAAATGATAGCGCGCCTCTTCGTTTTCAGCCTTTTAATTTAGGTTATGATAATTTTTTGGGTCGCTTGGCAATTGGCAGAATTTATGATGGCACAATAGATTTAAAGAAAAAATATTATTTGAAAAAATCAAACGGAGAAACAGAAGAAGGGAAAATTAGAAAGATTTTTATTTTTAAAGGATCTAACAGGGAAGAAGTTGAATCCGCATTTTCTGGAGATATTGTAATGATTGCGGGATTTCCAGATATAAATATTGGAGAAACAATATGTGATGATCCAGAAACCGATCCAATGCCAAATATTACAATTGATGAGCCAACCATTACGCTTGATTTTGTAGTTAATAATTCTCCATTTTCTGGTAGAGATGGAAAATATGTTACAAGCGCGCAATTAGGAGAAAGACTTAAAAAAGAATTGGAAGTTAATGTTGGATTGAAAATTGATTTTACAAAAAATGAATTTAAAGTAAGTGGACGAGGTGAGTTGCATATAGAAATTTTAATTGAAAATTTAAGGCGTGAAGGATATGAGCTTCAAGTTTCTGCTCCAAATGTTATTATAAAAGAAATTGATGGAATAAAAAATGAACCGTTTGAGGAAGTAACTGTTGATGTAAAAGATGAGTTCTCCGGAGTAGTTATTGAAAAATTAAGCAAAAGAAAAGGCATTATGACACATATGGATAAAATCAATGATCAAACCAGAATGGTTTTTGAAATTCCTACTCGTGGTTTGCTTGGGTTCAGAGGAGAATTTATCAGTGATACAAAAGGAGATGGAATTATGTGCGCAACTGTAATTGGCTTTAAGCCGTTTGTTGGAGAAATTGTTAAAAGGAGTGTTGGGTCAATGGTTTCTATGGCTTCAGGAAAAGCTTTGGGGTATTCACTTTTTAATTTACAACCGCGAGGGTCATTGTATATTGGTCCAGCGACAGAAGTTTATGAAGGAATGGTTGTTGGAAATACTTCAAAGGGATTGGATATGAATGTTAATCCGATTAAAGGAAAACAGCTTACAAATATGCGAGCGTCTGGCTCAGACGAAGCAATTACATTAACACCTCCGCGTAATCTTTCAGTTGGAATCGGATTAGAAATAATGTCCGAAGATGAATATTTAGAAGTAACACCAAATAGCGTTCGCCTTAGAAAAAAATATCTAACTGAAATTGAAAGGAAAAGACAAAGTAGGTCATTGAAGAGCTAAGAGGTTTTTGATTCTAATAAAAACGATATATCTTTACTTAAAATTGGTATGTCTTCTTTAATTGTTTTCCAAATAACTTCTATGTCAACATCAACATAGCCATGAGCAATTCTGTTTCTCAAGCCAACTGCTTGATACCATGGTAAATTTTGATGTTTTTCTTTAAATTCGTCGCTTAAATTATTAACTGCTTCGCCAATTACAACAATTTGCATTAAAATCGCATCGTAATCCCGGTTCTTTTTTGCAAAATCATCATAATTAATTTCGTTCAAATATTTTTCAATTTTTTCAATTGCATCACGAATATGAAATAAATGTAATTTATCCCTATTGATTTTCATAAATTTTTTTTGCGCCAGCTATAATTTCGTTTTTGATGTATTTGTCAAGTGAAACTTTCTCAATTAAATCAACTTTTCGGCATAATTTTTTTTCTAAGTTTTTTTGTATCGAAAATATTTCAAATAAACTCATTGGTTTTTTCATTTCTAAAAGAAGGTCAATATCACTGTTAGGATTTGCGTCTCCATGCAAAAAAGAGCCAAACAAACTAATGCTTTGAATATAATTCTTATTTGGATCCTCATCAATAGCTTCTTTAATATTTGTAATAATTTCTTCTTGGCTCATCGTGATTTTATTATAGCATATCAATCATCGACATTAAGCGCTGATTATTAAATTTTTTTTAATGCGAGTTTTTCCCGCACAAAGCGGAGGAGACGGGACTCGAAGGGCTAAAGCCCAATTCATTTTGGTATCTTCTTGGCGG
>JBBTQG010000054.1:0-1912 GCA_038065795.1 Patescibacteria group bacterium
GATTCTTCCAAAAATTCTAACAATGATAATTTACTGCCGATATAATTCATAATTTATTCAATAATAAACATTACTTTTGCATGAGCAAGATGCTGGGTGGAATTAAAACTAAAATTTACAGGGTCAAGACTAGTATTTTTGCTAAAAAATTCGTTCACGAATTTTTTTATTAAGGGATAATTTCTTTTAATCTTCCAACTTTCTGTGGGATTTTTTTTATTATATATGAGAATAAAAAGTCTGTTGTCAGCACCAAATCTTTGAGCTCCTTGTAATCGATATAAATATTCACATACAGATACAGGATTATTAATTGCATCATCAATTAATTTACCATCATCAAACCACTCTTTTGGCAAGTTTGTTATTTTTATATCCACAGGTTGCTCGTTCCATATAATATCTACGCCCTTAACTTTTTTAATTATAGGGACAACATTTTTATTTAAACAAATCAGATCTTCCAAGAAAACTGTACTCCAATGATTATACCAAGTGCAGAGAGTATATGATTCAATCGCAGTATAAAGAGAGCCTCTTATGGCTTTTAATATATCGTCGAATTTAAAATATTTTCTTACATAATTTGCTTGTATATGTGCATCAACAGCTCCCTGAACCATTCCCCAAATATGAGAATCAACTTTGTCTAATTCTTTTATAATTAAATCATGACTAGCACCAGTTAATTTAATTTCTTCATTACGAACTTGAGTGTAAAGATTTTTTATATAGTCATTAATTTGTTCCGTAGAAATATTACCAGCGTCAAAAACTGAGAGAATATTTTTTATCATTTCGGTAATATTATTAGAAGATTGAATCTTAAATACATCACATAACTGCTTAAGATACTCTTTTTTCAAAGATTTCAGTTTGACAAAATTTGCATCTCTTATATTTAATATAGACATAAAATAAATTATTTCTTGAAAATCAATATATACTCGTGTTTGAAAATATAATAATCGCTTGTTAATGCACGGTATCGCCAAATACTCTCTTTATTTTGTTTGGCACGATTTCCTTCCATATTTTTAATTATAACACTTTTTAAAGTAAGCCCTAATTTTTGTGCTTCGTTCATACAATAAAATCCTAGCGGAATCCACTGTCCAGCAGTATATTTATCACCAATAATAATTGCTAGATAGCGCCCTTTTTCTAAAATAGATATTGTGTTTTTCACAACTAAACTAAAACCACTTAAAAATTCTTGCAGAGATTTTGCATTTGATAAATCTTCTTTTAAATTGCTGAATTTTATAATATCTGCATAAGGTGGATGTAAAATTGCTAAACTAATATTTTTCTTTTTTTGTTTTTTAAGAATTTCGCTTACTTCATTAAAGGTAGTATTTTTTGAGCTATCGCCTAAAATGATTTCTGAAAAATATTTTTTGTTATCAACTTTTGATTTTAATTCTTCAACCAGATTTTTTTGTATATCAATGCCAACAAAATGCCTGCCGAGAGTTTCAGCTTCATAAGCAGTCGTTCCACTTCCAACAAATGGATCAAAAACGACTTCATCTTTTTTAGTATATCTTAAAATTAATTGATGTGGTATTTGAGGAATAAAATTGCCATGATAAAAACCACTATGTTTTCCTGTTTTTTCTCTTTTATCAAAAATCCAAAGACTATCAGTCAAAATTTCTGATTCTTTCCAGTTCTCTAAATTTAAATCATTAAAAATTGGCATATTCAAATTTGCTAAATGTATTACTATTTTAGCAAATTTGAATGATTATCAAAAGCTTACCCCCGCCCGCATTCCCCCAAACCCCCTGCGGGCAGAATTCGGAATCTCGCCAAAAAACATTAGTCGAGGAAAATGGAATCCATATCCCCAAAACTTTTGTTTCCATTTTCCGAGTCCATTTGAATTACCGCATTAGTAGAGCGTGGT
>JBBTQG010000055.1:0-2437 GCA_038065795.1 Patescibacteria group bacterium
TTTGAGCCAATCCGATATATTTCCGCTTCGCATCCAACCATAATCTTTTGAAATGCTAAAATTTTTCTTTCAAGATTATTCATTTGTTGAAAAGTTTTTAGTTTGTTTGAATGTTTTGCCAAATTTATTTATTAGGACATTTAGGTGGGGATTAAAAAAATTTAATAAAAAATGAAATTTAGCGTTATTATTCCTTCGTACAATGAGGGCGATGATATAAGATTATCAATTGAGTCCGCAATAAATCAAAACGAGAAAGATAAAGAAATTTTAGTTGTTGATGATTCAACCGATAATACAAAAAATATTATTAAAGAATATAAAAGCGTGGGAGTGAAATTAATTGATGGGAAAAAACAAGGTTGTTGCGGAGCGAGAAATTTAGGAATAAAAATAGCGACTGGCGATATAGTTGTTTTGTTGAACGCCGATGTAATTTTACCATATGATTTTTTGAATAAAATATCAAAGCATTATGAAAACGGAGCTGATTATGTTTTAGTTGAATCAGAGGTTTTTAACCGCAAAAGCGTTTGGGCGAGATTTATTGAAATGCAACATCGTTTTGAATATAAGCACAGAAATGATATTGAATGGACAGAGGGATTTTCTTGTAAAAGGGAAGTGGCTTTGTCTGTTGGCGGAATTCCGGGAGAATTCAGTATTACTTTCTGTCGCGATTGGCTTTTGGGCGTAAATTTAAATAAAGCTGGATTTAAAAAAATAGTTGATAAATCAATTTTAGTAACTCATAAAGCCCCAGAAACTTTTAGTGAATATTGGCGAGTTAGAAAAGCACGTGGAAGATTTGGGGCGCTCAATCAATACTATATTTTTCATCGCGCAAAACCAAATTTATTTTTAAAATTTATTGTAAAAGATATTTTTTTCGTATTAAAATTTTTAACAATCATTCCTGCGTTTTATCGCGTTTATAAAATTAGCAAGCTTTCAGATAGGTCATTAAGAGACTTTTTTCCATTTTATGTTGCATATTTCATTCAAGAATTAGCGCGAGCTATGGGCGAATGGCAGGGATGGAAAATAGCTAAAAAAGTTTCTTTATAATAAGATAAATAGCGAAAAATCTTTTTTTCGCCAGCGGTCTCCGCAATAGATAAATAATCCTCGCTCGCTTCGGGAACCCTTCCGAAATTCCCTCGTTCTGATGAACTCGGTCAGTTTCGGTTTTCCTCTCGCTCGCCTCGGTAATTTATAGCTATTGCTCCCGACATGCTGTCTCAAAAAAAATTTTTCGCAATAATATAATGAAAAAAAATGTAACTTTTTTTGCGGATTTTGGTTCTAAAAATAGACCTTATACAGGAGGATATTATTTTGCCGAATGTCTTTTGGGTATTTTAAGAAAACTTGATATAAATTTAACAATTTTTTCAGCAGTAATTCCAAAAATTGACAAAGATACAGCTCTTATAAAAGGGGATAATATTATTGAAATCAAATTGCCAATTGGCGGATTTGGAAATCCTTTTGTTGGATTAAAGTGGGCGTTTCAACTTAGAAAGAAATTAAAAAAAATGCCAAAGCAAGATTTGTATATTTTTGACCAACCAATGACACTTGTAAATATTTTACCTAAAGCGCCAGCAGTTGCTATGTTTCATGGTTCTGATTTTGTGAAATTAAAAGATTTGTCAATCAGCCACCCAAGAGATTTTTTTTATTCAATTTTTTGGAGAAAAATGTTTTTAAATAAAATTAATAAAAAATTTCTTACAAAAGAAATCGGAATTCCACTTTTCAACAGCAACGATACATTAAACAGATTAAGCGCAGATTTTACCTTAGACCCGCGTCCTTTGGAGCAATATGTTACGCATCTTCCAGTGGATACAGATAAATTTAAACGAGACAATAATGAGAGAAATAAAATTAGAGAATATTACAAAATTGCTGATGATGAAATATTAATTGTGGCGTTATCAAATTTTGACCTAATAAAACGAGCCGATAGATTGAGTTCTATTGTTTTAAAAATTTTAAAGTCATCGCAGACGGATAAAGTTAAATTTTTATTAATAGGAGGAGGCAGGATATCAAAACCGATTGATGATTTAATTGAAAACCCTGATTTTTTAAAAAACATTATCAGGATTAAAGAAGTTTCGCATAATGATGTTTATAAATATTATTCAGCCGCGGATATTGCGTTGTCAGCGTCTGAAAGAGAATCATTCGGATATTTTATTGCAGAAGGTATGTCAACCGAACTTCCTTTTGTAGCGTATCGTGGCGGAGCAATTGAAGAAGTAATTCAAAATAATACAACGGGTTTTGTTGTAGATTCAGAAGATGAATTTTTGGAATCTTTACAAAAATTGTTAAATGATAATTCATTGAGGCTAAAAATGGGAGAAGTTGGAAGGGAAAGAGTTATAAAAATGTTTTCAATGGAAATATTTAAAGAAAGGTTATT
>JBBTQG010000056.1:0-36893 GCA_038065795.1 Patescibacteria group bacterium
TCCGCAGGGCGCGTTGGGCAAAATGCTTAAACGCGCTTTTTTCTTTTCCATGTTTATTTTGCTATAATTAATTTAATGGATACTAAAGAGCAGGAGTTAAAATTTATTCGTGAAAATAAAATTGAGCCATATCCTGAAAAAGCTAACAGAGATATATCAATTTCTGAATTTTTAAATCAATTCTCTAAATTTCAAAAAAATAAGAATTTTTTTTGGCTTGTTGGAAGAATTATGGGGATCAGAACTCATGGCGGAGTTTTGTTTATTGATTTAATTGATGAAAAAGGAAAAATCCAACTTGTTTTTAATGAAAAAAAAACAAAAGATTATGAACTTATTGAAAAAATATTGGGTTTAGGAGATTTTATTTCAGTGAAAGGAATAGCATTTTTGCCAAAAACCGAACAAAAAAGTCTACTAATAAAAGAATGGATTTTGATTTCAAAATCTTTAAAAAATTTTCCAAAAGAATATTACAAAGTTAAGGACGAAGAGCTTTTATCTCGCGCTCCATATCTTAAAACAATTTTTTATAAAGAAAACAGAGAAGTGTTTGAAAAAAGATTTAAAATTCTTGAAAATTTGAGAAAGATTTTATGGAGAGAGGGATTTTTGGAAGTTGAAACACCGATTCTGCAAACTCATTATGGCGGAGCATTAGCGCAACCTTTTACAACAAAATTAAAATCGTTGAATCAAAATTTATTTTTAAGAATTGCGCCTGAAATTGACCTTAAAAAAATGATTATCGGAGGATTTGAAAAAATTTTTGAAATTGGAAAAAATTTCAGAAACGAAGGAATTGACAGAGAACATAATCCAGAATTTACAATGATGGAGCTTTACTGGGCTTATCAGAACCGCGAGGGATTAATGGATTTTACTCAAAAAATAATTCAGGAATTAGTTAAAGAAATAAATCATAGCGAAGTTTTGGAATTTCAAGAACACAAAATAAATTTTGGTGATAAAAATAAAAAATGGAAAAGAGTGGTATATGCTGATTTGATAAAAGAAAAAACAGGATTGGATTATTTTAAAAATTCTTTGGAAGATTTTGTAAGTCTGGCTAAAAAACTCGAAATAGAAACTAATCCAAAGATAATCACAAAAGGAAAAATTGTAGATGAAATTTTCAAAAAAACAATCAGACCAAAAATGATTGAACCAGTGTTTTTGATTGACCATCCAAAAGAAATTTCACCATTAGCAAAGATTAACCCAGAAGATGACAGGATCACTTTAAGATTTCAGCCATATATCGGAGGTTTAGAGGTTGGAAATGGATTTGCGGAGTTAAACGACCCAATTGACCAAAAAGAAAGATTTTTGGCTAATTCAGAATTGTTTGAAAAAGGAGATGTTGAAGCTCATCCATTTGATGAAACATTTATAGAAGCGCTGGAATACGGTATGCCACCAACAGCTGGATTGGGATTGGGATTAGAGAGATTAATAATGCTTTTAACAAATCAATCAAATATGCGAGACATCATCTATTTTCCGTTTATTAAATCGTAAAAATATGTCTATATCACTGCTATTATTGTTGTATTTGTTGGTATTTTATTTTGCATTTTTATAATTATTGCTGTATAATGTAATCATATAAAATAAGGGTAAAAATAATAAAGCCTTGCGATTTGCAAAACCCAGTTTTTGGGTGATATTTATTATTTTGCCTTTAAAAATTTATGTGTTATAAATGCCCACAAAAATTGTAAAATCAAGAGGCGCCGGAAGAGGAAAGATAGTCGCTGTTTTAATTGATTATAAAAAAACACTTTCTGGCGATAAGCCGCACAAACCTCTTTTATCAGCCATAAAGAAAAGAGTGGCCCGTAATTCATATGGAAGGATTACGACAAGATTTAGAGCAAATCCTGTTCATAGACGAATTTACAGAATAATTGATTTTTCAAGATTAGATAAAAAAGGAATTCCAGCAATAGTAGAAACTTTGGAATATGACCCAAATAGAACAGCGTTCATTATGCTTTGTTTGTATAAAGATGGCGCAAGAAGATATCACTTAGCTCCTGAAGGGGTAAAGGTTGGAGATAAAATAATTTGTGATGACCAAGGACCGATGAAATTTGGGAATAGATACCCGTTAAAAAATATTTTGTCTGGAACTGAAGTTTGTGAGGTTGAATTAACTCCAAGAGGGAAAGGTAAAATGGGCAGAAGCGCTGGTTCAAAAGCGACTATTATGGGTTTTGATGAGAAATACTGCACGATAAAAATGGCTTCTGGCGAAATGAGAAAAGTTTCAAAAGAATGTTTGCGACAATTGGAATTGTTTCAAACGCAGACCATAGAAATGTTAGAATTGGAAAAGCTGGAAGGTCAAGATGGAAAGGTCAAAGACCAAGAGTAAGGGCAAGCGCTATGAATCCAAGAGACCACCCCTACGGAGGAGGTGAAGGCAGAACGCAAAGAGGAACAAAGCGACCAAAAACAAAATGGGGTAAAGTAACTGGTGGAAGAAGAACAAGACGAAGTAAAAACCCATATAATACATTAATCATTAAGCGAAGAATAAAGAAAAAAAGAAAATAATTAAAAATGGCAAGAAGTTCAAAAAAAGGATATTTTGTAGATGAGAAGTTAATGAAGAAAGTTGCGAAATTGCAAGGAGATGAAAAACGCAACGCTGTTATAAAAACTTGGGCAAGAAGCTCAACAGTTACTCCTGAAATGGTTGGAATTACATTTGACATTCATAATGGAAAATCATTTATAGCAATTAAAATTTCTGAAGATATGGTCGGACATAAATTGGGTGAATTTGCTTTGACGAGAAAATTTACAAAACATGGTGGCAAGCTTCAGAGAGAACAAGAAGGGAAAGTTAAAAAATAACAATGATAAAAGTAAAGTTAATGAGATTAAATATAACCCCAAGAAAGACTAGAATGGTGACAAAGCTTATAAAAGGCAAGAAAGCAATAAATGTGAAGAATAATCTTTTATTTATAGACAAAAAAGCGTCAAGACCAATTTTAAAACTTTTGAATTCTGCGCTTGATATTGCTGAAAAATCAAAATTAAATGTGGAAGATTTATTTTTGTCCAATATAATAGTTTCAGAAGGACCGAAGAGAAAAACAATGCGCGCAGGTTCAAGAGGTCACGCAAAACCAATTATGAAAAGATCATCGCATATTGAATTAACACTTGACACAAAAAATAATAAATAGTAAATAGATAATGGGACAGAAAATATCGCCGTATACATTAAGGTTAGGAATAAATGAAGGTTGGTATTCAAGATGGTTTTTTCCGAAAAACTCCGCAGTATATTTGGAGGCAGATTGTTCTATTAGAAATATAATTGCTGAATTGTTCCCCAAGAGCGGTATTGGTGAAGTAATAATTGAAAGAAAGAGCCCGGACACTTGCAGAGTAATTGTAAAAACCGCAAAGCCGGGTTTTTTAATTGGGCGAGAAGGTCAGAATTTAAGAAAACTTCAAGAAAGATTAGATAAAAGTCTAACAAAATTATTTGAAAAATTTAAATTAACAAAACCAACAACCGAATTTCAAATTGAAGAAATTAAAAAGCCGTTCACTTCTGCGAGAGTTTTGGCGCAGTTTGCGGCTGCAGAAATTGAAAAAAGGATTTCTGTTAGGCGAGTTATGAAAGGAATTATTGAAAAAGGAAGACAAAATAAAGAAATTGGAGGAATTAAGATTAGACTTTCAGGAAGATTAAATGGAGCTGAAATTCATAGAACAGAAGCATTATCATTTGGCAAATTAACGCTTGGAACATTAAAAAGCAAAATTGATTATGCCGCTGAAATAGCCAAGTGCACATATGGAATAGTCGGAATTAAGGTCTGGCTTTATAAGGGAGAAAGTACAGGAAGAGAAGATGTTACAGCCTAAGAAACTTAAACATAGAAAATGGCATAAAGGAAGGTCTTTGGTGAGAAATGTTTCAACGAGAGGATTAAGTTTGATACACGGAGATTATGGTTTAAAAACATTAGAAAGCAGATTCATAACTGATAGACAAATTGATTCAGTTGAAAAAACAATTAAAAAGACATTAGGAAAAAAAGGAAGGCTTTGGTTAAGAATATTTCCACATAAACCAATTACAAAAAAACCGCCAGAAGTTAGAATGGGAGGCGGCAAAGGAGATCTTGACCATTATGTGGCGCTTGTTCATCCCGGAAGAATTTTGTTTGAAATTTCAGCACTCACTCCTGAATTGGCTCAAAAAGCATTAAAAGCCGCAACATATAAATTGCCAATTAAAACGAAAATAATTAAAAAGGATTATTAGATAATGAAAGCGCAAGAGTTAAGACAAAAATCATTACAGGAATTGCAGAAGATGTTGAAGGATTCAAGAGAAAAGGTTTTTGAGTATAAAATTTCTAAAGTGCAAAATAGATTAAAAAAACCAAATTTATTAAAAAATGCGCAAAAAGATATTGCGAGAGTTTTAACAATAATTAACCAGAAGATGCAAAGCTGAAAACAAATGAAAAGAAGAATAATTGGAAAAGTAGTTTCAGATAAGACAAAAAAAACTTTGGTGGTCTTAGGAGAAAGAACAAGAAAGCATCCTTTGTATAAAAAATATATTTCGCATCATACAAAATATCACGCGCATGATGAAAAAGAATTAGCAAAGGTTGGCGATAAGGTTGAAATTGAAGAAACAAGACCTTTGTCAAAATTAAAAAGATGGCGATTAATTAAAGTGATTGAAAGTAAAATAACCAACGATTAACCAATGATTAAGCGAAGAACAATTTTAAAAGTAGCGGATAATTCCGGAGCAACAACAGTACAGTGCATTGTTTTAGTGAAAGAATTTTATAGAATTGTTTGAGCAATAAAAATGACGATATTTTAATGATTTTTATATAATAATTTAATAGTTAAATATAAAGTATAAATTGTCAAATAATAAAAATATATCCAATAATAATTCATCGGCGAATTTAATAATTTCAAATATAATTATATATGCGTCAATTAAAAACGACATGTCAAAAATGTGTGTTTTATAAGCTTTTTCAACAGCTTGCAAAAAAACGATTAACCAATGATTAAGCGAAGAACAATTTTAAAAGTAGCGGATAATTCCGGAGCAACAACAGTACAGTGCATTGGGTTTGTTAAATTGGGGAACAGAGATTGGGCTCAAGTTGGCGACACTATTACAGTATCTGTAAAAACAGCTGAACCAAGAAAGCAAGTTTCAAAAGGACAAGTTGTTAAAGCTATTATTGTTCGCCAAAAAAGAGCGATAAGACGAGCTGATGGAAGCTACATAAGATTTGCCGACAACGCCGTTGTTATATTAAAAGATAAAAAAGAATTAATGGGAAACAGAATTTTTGGTCCAATACCGCGAGAAATTAAAACAAAAGGTTTTGATAAAATTGCCAACTTGGCGCCAGAATTAGTTTAGATTAGAAATGAAAATAAAAAAAGGAGACACAATCGTTATGACAAAAGGAAAAGATAGGGGCAAGAAAGCAAAAATTATCCAAGCAAGGCCGAAAGATTCCAAGGTTGTTATTGATGGTTTGAATTTAGTAAAAAAGCATACAAGATCAAAAAAGCAAGGCGAAAAAGGTCAAGTAATTGTAATTCCAAGAGCTGTGCCTGTAAGTAATGTAAAATTAGTTTGTCCAAAATGTAGCCAGCTTACAAGAGTTGGGTATTCAATTATAGAAGGTCGTAAGAGTAGGGCATGTAAAAAATGTAAATCATTAATAGACTAAACGAAAATGGCGCACCTATTATTAAAAGAACAATTAGTTAAAGAAATTTATCCAGTATTAGCTAAGGATTTTAAAATTAAAAATAAAATGGGAACTCCAAGACCAATTGTTGGATTCGTTCAAATTGGAATTGGGAAAATGGTTACTCAAAATTTAGAAAACAAACCCAAAATCTTAGAAGATACAGAATTTATTTTGACAAAAATTACAGGACAAAAACCGAAAGTTATTCTGGCAAAAAAAGCAATAGCTGGTTTTAAGCTCAGGGGAAACGAACCCGTTGCTTTATTTATAACGCTAAGACGAAAAAGATTGTTGGATTTTATGGATAGGCTTTTAACATATGCATTGCCAAGAAATAAAGATTTTTCAGGGTTAAAAGAAAATAATTTTGATGTAAAAGGCAATATAAATATGGGCATAAGAGAACACATAATTTTCCCCGAAACAATATCTGATAAAATTAAGACATCATATGGCTTACAAGTGACGCTAATCGGGAATGGTCGAACAAAAGCCGAAAATATGAAATTGTGGGAATATATAGGTTTCCCTATAAAAATATCCTCTAATAACTTATAGATATAAGTATGTTAGAGGCGAATGCATATGACTACAAAAGCAAGGGTTGAGCGATGGCAAAAAACTCCAAAATATAGCACAAAAAAAGTTTCGTTTTGTTTTAGATGTAAAAGAAATAGAGGATATTTAAGGGAATTTGGAGTGTGTAGAATTTGTTTTAGGGAATTAGCTCACAAAGGTCAGATACCGGGATTAAAAAAAGCAAGCTGGTAAATTAATTTATTTACAATGACAGATCCAATAAGTGATTTATTTGCAAGGATAAAAAATGCATGGAAAATTAGGAAGAAAAAGATTGAGGTTCCATATTCAAATACCAAGATAGCAATTTTAAAAATTTTGAAAGAAAAAAATATTATTGGAGATTTTACAATTGTAGGAGATTTGAATAATAATGCCGAAAATGATAAGGCACTTTTATCATCTAAATCTAATAAATCTAAAATTAAAAATTTCCGGCGTTTTATTGTGTCGTTAGTCTATGATGAAGACGGAAAATCTCCAGTTGAAAATATAATAAGAGTTTCAAAACCGGGACAAAAAATATATTTTAAATATGCAGAATTTAAGCCGGTAAGGCAGGGTTATGGATTTAGAATTATTTCAACATCGCGAGGTATCATGATAGATGACGAAGCCAAAAAACGAAAGTTAGGAGGTGAAGTCATTTGTGAAATTAATTAATTACAATGTCAAAGATAGGAAAAAAACCAATTGAAATACCAGAAGGAGTAGAAGTCATACAAAATGGCAATGTATTTAAAATTAAAGGACCTTTGGGCGAGAATGAATTTATTTTGCATCCAAAAGTTAAATCTGTAAGAGATGGCAACCAAATTATTATTAGTATAGAAAATGAAAGTAAATTAACAAAAGCGTTATGGGGAACTATGAGAGCATTGCTTTCAAATAAAATTCAAGGAGTATTAAGTGGCTTTCAAAGAGATTTAATTTTAGAAGGATTAGGTTTTACTGCGGAAGTTATTGGAGATAATATTTCATTTAAATTGGGATATACTCATCCAGTATTGTTGCCAATTTTAAAAACAGTCAAAGTTGAAATTAAACCGCAAAGAGGTTCATATATTATTTCAATAAAAGGAATAGACAAAGCAGAAGTCGGTAAGTTTGCTGGAAAGATAAGAAAAATTAAAAAAGCCGAACCTTATAAAGGAAAAGGATTTAGATATTCAGACGAAAAAATTAAGAGAAAGTCAGTTAAAAAACTTGGCGCATAACAATGAAAAAGAAATTAACAAAACAAGATAGGCGGAAGATTAGGCACAAGAGAGTTAGGGCAAGAATTGCTGGTATGCCTGAAAAACCAAGATTAAGTGTTTATAAATCAAACAATAATTTATACGCGCAAATTATTGATGATACTGTTGGAAAAACTCTTATTGGATTTTCTTCTGTATCAATAAAAGATAAAATGCCAGCATCTGAAAAAGCTAAAAAAGTTGGAGAAAATATTGCAGATTTAGCAATAAAAGCTGGAATTAAAAATGTTGTTTTTGATAGAGGTGGTTTTAAATATCACGGTCGCATTAAAGCTATTGCTGAAGGAGCAAGAAGTAAGGGCTTAAATTTTTAAAAAATGTTTATATCATCGCAGGCAAAATGGGATTATAAAGTTTTAGAAGTAAAACGGGTTACAAGAGTTACTGCTGGCGGTAAAAGATTTAAAATTAGAACAATAGTTATAAGTGGAGATATGAACGGCTTGGTTGGAGTTGGAATTGGAAAAGGAGATGATATTGCGCAAGCTGTTGAAAAAGCTCGAAAGCAAGCAGAAAAAAATGCCATTCGCGTTGTAATAAAAAATGAAACAATTCCTTATCAAGTTGAAGGAAAATCTGGGGCGAGCAGAGTATTAGTTAAGCCAGCTCCAAAAGGAACAGGCGTTAAAGCCGGTGGCTCTGTTAGAATCGTTTTAGATTTAGCCGGAGTTTCAAATGCTTCATCAAAAATTTTAGGCAGAACAAGAAATAAATTAGTCAATACGCTAGCGTGCTTAGAAGCGTTAAAAAAACTTAACAAATACAAATCACATAACAAAGAAGAAAATGTTAATACACCAGATACAATACAAGAATAAAAAACCGAAAAGAGTCGGAAGAGGAGGAAAGAAAGGAACCTATTCAGGGAAAGGACTCAAAGGGCAGAGTTCGAGAGCAGGAAGAAAATTTAGACCAGCATTGAGAGATGTGATTATTAAATTACCTAAAAAAAGAGGATATAGATTTAAAACAATTTCTGAAAAACCGCATATTGTTAATCTTGGAGATATTAGTAAAAGATTTAGTGATGGAGAAAAAGTTGGAGTAAAGGAATTGGTTGCAAAAAAGTTATTGAATATTCCGAGGTCAAAAAAGAATCCAAAAGTAAAAATTCTTGGAAAGGGCGAATTTGATAAAAATACCAAATTGATATTTAAAACAGGTATGCTTTTTTCAAAACAAGCAAAAGAAAAAACCATTAAATAATGCAAAAATTTATAAATACAATAGTTAGTTTGTTTAAAGCTCCTGAATTAAGAAAAAGGGTTTTGATAATTTTAGGTTTGCTTATGATGTTTAGATTGACTGCAAATGTTCCGTTACCAGATGTAGATTTAGCAAGAATTAAGGAATTACTTTCTTCAAATCAATTTCTGGGAATTTTGAATGTTTTTTCTGGAAATACTCTTTCAAATATGTCAATTGCGATGTTGGGTGTTGGACCTTATATTACAGCAATAATTATTATGCAATTATTGACACTTATATACCCTAAATTTAAGCAGATGTACTATGAAGAAGGCGAAGCTGGAAAAGCAAAATTTAATCAATACGCGAGACTTGCGACAATTCCTCTTGCATTTTTACAGGGTTTTGGATTTTTAAAGTTTTTACAATCGCAAAATATTTTACTTTTTTCGTCATCTTACGCGATGTTTAGGGATATTATGATTATTACAGCTGGCACGATGTTTTTGATGTGGATTGGAGAACTAATAACAGAGCAAAAACTTGCAAATGGAGTTTCATTAATTATTTTTTCAGGTATTGTTGCGCGGGGTCCTGAATTATTGAGACAAATTATAATCACATTTACTCCTGCCCAAATTAATAATTACATAATTATGGTTGTGATGGCGCTTTTGGTAATTGGTGGAATCGCGTTTATTACTGAAGCCGAGCGAAGAGTTCCTTTGAATTTTGCAAAACGCGTAAGAGGAACAAAAATTTATGGAGGCTCTTCATCGTATCTTCCAATCAGAGTTAACCAAGCTGGCGTTATCCCAATTATTTTCGCTTTGTCAATTTTGCTTTTCCCTGTAACTTTTGGACAGATTTTATCATCAACAGGATTATCTGTGTTTAAAACAATGACAGAAGTAATAAATCAATTATTTCAGAATCAACTTATTTTTTCATCATTTTATTTTATATTAGTTTTTATATTCACATATTTTTACACATCTATTACTTTTGAACCAAATGAATTAGCAACTAATTTTCAGAAATCAGGCGCATTTATTCCGGGAATAAGACCGGGAAAAGAAACTGCTAAATTTTTACATAAACTTGTAACAAGAATTACTCTATTCGGCGCGTTGTTTCTGGGAATTGTTGCAGTTTTGCCAAACATTACACAGGCTTTGACCGGATTGCCATTTGTTGGAATTGGAGGAACTTCTATTTTGATTTTAGTTTCTGTGGCAATAGAAACTCTAAGACAAATTGACGCAGAGATAAGTGTAAGAAGATACGATGTATAGTTAATCGAGCAATATTTTGCTTGTTGCCGCCTCATCCTCCCCCAGCGTGGCGGATGGGCTAAGCCTCGGGCTCGCTCGTCGCGCACCTTTTTTCAAAAAGTGCGCGACACCATGCCCGCCCCGCCTGCAATGCTTTGCATAGCAATGCGGGCAGGTCGCCCTGCGGAATGCCCCTCGCAAAACATTGCTCGATAAGACTGGTAGTTTTTATGTTAAAATGTTGAAATGGACATATTTTTGATTACAGGAAAGCCGGCTTGTGGAAAAGACACGCAAGCTGATTTTATTGCCAAAAAATTTAAAGCTAAAAAAATTATTACAAGCAAACTTGTTGGAAATTTTTTATCTAATACAGCATTAAACAAGATAAAAATTGGAAATTCTGTTATAGATTTAGAAAAACAAAGAAAAATTCCCGAACAAGGAAAATTATGGAATCCAAAACTCGTTTCGTTTGTTTTGTCAAAAGAATTACTTAAAGCTATAAAATTAAAAAAATCAATTGTTATTTCTGGATCTCCAAGAACATTAGCAGAAGCAAAAGATTATTTTGATATTTTAAACAAAAATTTAAACAAAGAAGATTATCATTTTATAAATTTAAAGATTTCTGACAAAACATCTATAAAGCGTGCCCTTCTGCGAAAAAGAAATATTGATGACTCGGCGAAAGTAGTAAAAGAACGATTAAATGTTTTTAAAAAACAAATTTTACCAACGATTTTTTTCCTTAAAAAACAAGGAGTTCTCATGGAGATAAACGGCGAAAAAACAAGAAAAGAAATTTTTGCCGAAATTTGTAAAAAAGTTGAAAAAAAATTTAAGTGTTAAAATATGTATTATGAATGATTTAATAGATGCCGAAAATGCCGAAAACGATTTAACGCTTTCAGCTTTTAAGACCGCATCCGGCATAAAATTAGAAACAAATACACTAATCAAAGAAATCAACGATTTTATAAAAGTTGACCCAAACTTTGGATACAGGATTTTAGTTGGAACTGATTCAGAAACTAATAACGGCTATATTGATTTCGTAACAGCGATTGTTGTGCATAGAGTTGGACAAGGAGCAAGATATTTTTGGAAAAGAAAAATTTCAAATAAAAGATTAGAGTTACATCAAAGATTATGGGAAGAAGCTCTTTTTAGTTTAGACATAAGTCAAAAATTACTCGGACTCTTGGTTGATATACGCAAAGATTTTAGATTTGAACTTCATTTGGATTTGGGGACAAAAGGAAAAAGCAATAGTGTTGTAAAAGAAATTACAAATTTAATCAGAAGTTATGGAATGGATGTTAAAATTAAGCCAGAATCTTACGCCGCATCAAAAATCGCTGACAGACTCATATAAAATTTAGCGAAGCAAACAAATTCTCCTCGATCACCCCAGTCGACTCGCTCCAGCGGCTCGTCGCTGCTCATCTCTCATCCTGCCGACCGAGTTGTTAATTTGAAAAAATGCCGAAAACAATTTATTGTTTTCGGCGCTGAAAATTATAAATTTTCAGCATTTTACAGCTCGGACCAATCTCGGCAGGACTACGAGGCGTGCTCCTGATTCACTTGAATACGGGGCTTTTTTTATTTATAAATTTTTGATATAATATATTTATTATGGTTAATACAATAGCATCTCATAAAATAAAGTCCGTAGGAATTAATACCGTATTACAAACAAGACAAAAAGCCTACAGAAACATATTAAAATTGAGGAAAAAATTAAAAAATAAAGTTAAAATGTCTGAAATCTTAAAATGGATTCATGAGTCAAGAAAATATTAATTTATTATCAAAATCTAATAATTTTACGGTTGACGCGTCTTTTATAGCCTCTTTCTTTTTACCAGATGAAAAAGTTTTGCAATTTTCTGATGAAATTTTCAAACAATTTAATGAAAATAAAATTATATTTTATTCATCATCAGTACTTATATATGAAGTCGGAAATGTATTTACATCAAGCCTAAAAAGAAAAAGATTGGATATAAATGTAGCAAAACAATTTTATAAAGAATTTCTAAATTTAAAAATAATATTTATAGAAATTGAACCTAAATTAATTTTAGAAATATCAAATAATTTAGACCTGACTTTTTACGACGCTTCATATGTATATATATCACAAATTACAGGTACGCCACTTTTAAGCTACGATAAAAAATTATTGAGTAAAATTAAGTAAATGGATAAATTTGATTTAATTACGCAAAATTTGGAAGAGGTTTTGACGCCAGAAGAATTAAAAATATTGATTGATAATAAAGAAAAATTAGTTCATTATATTGGTTTTGAAATTTCTGGATTAGTGCATTTAGGAAGCGGGTTATTGAGTTGTATGAAAATAAAAGATTTTCAAGAAGCAGGCGTTCAGACGAAAATATTTTTAGCTGATTGGCATGCTTGGATAAATGAAAAATTAGATGGTAAACTTGAAACTATCAAAAAAATTGGAGTTGGCTATTTTAAGGAAGCATTTATTGCGACATTAGAAGCAATTGGCGCAAATCCAAAAAAAACAGAATTTATTTTGGGTTCTGATTTATATCATAACGCAGATAAGTATTGGCTCACAGTTGTTGAAGTTGCAAAAAATACAACTCTTGCAAGAACGCAAAGAAGTATAGATATTTTAGGAAAAAAATTAGGAGAAGGAACTGATTTTGCAAAATTAATGTACCCAATAATGCAAGCAAGCGATATTTTTTTTATGGATGTAAATTTAGCGCACGCGGGAATGGACCAACGAAAAGCGCATGTTATCGCAAAAAATGTTGCTAATAATTTATCATTTAAGCCATTGCTAAATAAAAATAAGCAAAAAATCAAACCTGTTGCGTTACACCAGCATTTGCTTTTAGGACTTGGCAAACCACCTAGAGACCCGAAAGAGCTTTCAAAAGAAGAACTTCAAGATTTACGCGCTGAAATGAAAATGTCAAAATCAAAACCAGACACTTGTATTTTTGTTCATGATTCTCCTTCTGAAATTGAAAGAAAAATTATGAAAGCATATTGTCCGCCCCCTCTACTTTCATCGGGGCAAGCTACTGACATAGAATACAATCCAGTAGTTGATTGGACAATAAATTTAATTTTACCGCTTAAAAATAATATCAATATAAAAACTCAAAGTGGAGCAAAAAATTATAAAAATAAAGAATCTTTAATCAATGATTATCAAAATGAAATAATTCATCCAATGGATTTGAAAGAAGCTGTTATTAAAGAACTTCAACAAATTCTAAATCCAATTTATAAACATTTTCAATCAGGCAGACCTCAAAAATTATTGGGAGAACTAATGCATATTAAGGCATAAATAAAATACTCTATAATTACAGAATTACAGCTTTTACTTTAAGCATTTTTATGTTATACTTTTGATATATTGATTTAATTAAAAAATGACTAAAATTTTATTTCAACGCCTTATAAAATGGGTAAAAAATAATAAAAAAATCGCAGGGATTACAGGATTTTTTATAATTATTGTTATTGTATTTTTTGTTAATAAGATAAAAAATAATACTCAATTTGAATTAGTCGAAGTAAGTCGCGGCAATATAAATCAAGAAATATCAGCTACTGGAAAAGTGAACCCAGCAACAAGAATAGATTTGCAATTTAAAAATAGCGGTAAATTAGTTTTATTAAACGCAAAAATTAATAATAAAGTTCGCGCGGGACAATCGTTGGCTCAACAAGATACAAGTATGTTATACGCGCAGTCATCTGAAATCAAAGCTCAAATTGATGAGGCTAAGGCGCAATTGAATTCATATAAAGCGGCATTAGAAGCTCAATCGGCAAAATTAGAAGAATTAAATAAAGGCACAAGACCAGAAGAAATCAAAATTCAAGAAATCAAAGTTGAAAATGCTCAGATATTATATGAGGATACAAAAACAGCCGTTGTTGACGCCTTGTTGGAAGCTTACACGCAATCCGATGATGCTATAAGAAATAAAATTGACCAATTTTTTAAAGATGCTCAAACACAAAATCCAAAATTAACTTTTGATTTGACAGATTTACAGCTTCAGCGAGATGTTGAATTTGGAAGACTTGTTGTGGGGTATGATTTAAGTTTATGGAAAAATTCCGCTGATAAATTATCTATATCAAGCGAGTTATTACAAGAAGTATATTCAACAAAAACACATCTGGGAAAAATAAAACAATTTTTAAACAATATTGCGCTCGTAATAAATAATCCAAGCAACGCGCCATCAAGCATCTCTCAATCAACAATAGACGGGTGGAAAAATAGTGTTTCAACTGCAAGAACAAACATAGACGCAATAATAAATAAAATATCTTCTGCTGAGGAAAGAATGAAAACATCAGAATCATCTTTAATATTGGCTGAAAACGAATTAATTCTTAAAGAATCGGGAACAATTCAAGAGCAAATCAACGCTCAAAAAGCACAAGTAAAACAAGCAGAAGCAAATATTTTACTTCAAGAAGCTAAAATAAAAGAAACAGAGGCTTCTTTAAATAAAAATAACGCGCAAATTAGAGAAATGATTTTAACCTCGCCCGCTAATGGTGTAATTTCAAATGTTGATGGAAATATTGGCGAAATTATCAATTCAAATAAAATTATTATTTCTATAATTCCAGACGGGAATTTACAAATTGATGTAGATATTTCAGAAGCTGATATTGTGGATATAGAAGTCGGTCAAGTTGTAAAAATAACTCTTGACGCATTTGGAGGTGATGTAATTTTGAAAGGAAAAGTTGCTCAAATTGAACCAGCAGAAACAACCGTTGGCAATGCGACATACTACAAAACCAAAGTTTTATTTGACAATCAAGATAAAAAAATAAAATCTGGAATGACTGCTAATATCTGGATAAAAACAGCGAATAAAGAAAATGTTTTAATTATTCCAGCAAATTCAATTAAAGAAAAAACTGACAAAAAATATGTTGAAGTTTTAGAAAATGGAGAAGTAAAACGCAAAGACATAAAAACTGGACTAAAAGGAGTTGGCGGAATCGTTGAAGTTATTTCAGGATTAAAAGAAGGAGATAAAATAATTGTTTCTACAGAAAAGAAATAAAAATGTTTAAAGATTGTAAAATCGCGTTTTTTTTGGCTTATAAATCTATCGCAAGAGGGAATAAGGCTGTAATTTTTCTTGTTGTTTTTATTATGTCTCTCGCTTTTATTAATTTAATTTTTGTTTCCGGAATTTTAAACGGATTTATTGTAACAATCGCAAAACAAGTAAAAACATATTACACAGCAAATATTGTTGTTAATCCGCAGGAAGAACCAATAAAAAAAGATTATATTATTCATGTAAATGAATTGCAGGAACAAATTGAAAGTATGCCCGGAGTTGTCGCGACAGCTCGGCATTATAAATTAGCTGGAACTCTTTCGTTTGATAAAAATAAAAATGGGAAATTAAAATTTATATCAGCTGAGATTTTAGGGATTGACCCAGACAAAGAAAAATTAATAAATAACGCCTATCAAAAAGTTGTAGATGGATATTATTTAGATGAACTTGACAGAGACGAGATATTGATTGGCGCAGAAATAGCAGGCGGTGAATACGGCGGACTTGATTTTTTAAGTTTAGGCGGAGTTAAGGCTGGAGACAAAATAAATATTACATTCGGAAATGGTATCTATAAAACATACAGAGTAAAAGGAATTTTACAAACCAATCTTGATTTTGTTGATATGGGAGCTTATATAAGCTCAAAAGAGGCGGAATCAGTTTTATCTGTTTATAATAATGCCTCACAAATTTTGGTTAAACTCAAAGACGGAGTTAGCGAGGAAACTGAAAATGATTATCAAAATGAAATTAAAAAACTCGCTCCTAATTTAGAAATAAGAAAGTGGACAGATTATATGGGTTCTCTTAAAGATATTTCAAAAAGTTTTAATTCAATCGCTTTAATGGTTGGAATTATTGGTCTTACTGTTGCCGCAATAACTATTTTTATTATGATTTATATAAATGTTGTTAATAAGCGTCGTCAGATTGGAATTTTAAAAGCGATAGGAATTAAACAAAATATAATAATTCTTTCTTATATATTTCAAGCTATGTTTTATTCGGTACTTGGTGTAATTATTGGGTTGTTCTTAATTTTTTCATTGATTGGTCCGTATTTTATAAGAAATCCAATTAAATTGCCCATGGGTGATGTTGGATTGGCGTTGGAAAATAACGCGGTAATATTAGGAATAGTTAGTTTAATTTTGGCGTCAGTAATAGCAGGATTAATTCCGTCGTGGAATGCGGCGAGGGAGAATATATTGAAAGCGATATGGGGGTAAAAAAAATTTATGAATGTGAAACCCCGTTAGAAACTCGTTATGTGGTATGTTTATTTATTACAAAGCAAAAAGACAAACAAATGGTACATTGGGTCAACGAAAGATTTGCGAAAAAGAATTTTATCACACAATGCTGAAAAAAATAAATCTACAAAACACGGTGTCCCATGGAAAATTATTTATTGTGAAATTAGTTTAAATAAGGAAGATGGTAAAGATTGAAAATATAAAAAAAACTTATCCAGCAAAAGTTCCGATTGAAGCCCTGAAAGGTATTTCATTTGATGTAAAAGACGGAGAATTTGTTGCGATTATGGGTAGAAGCGGTTCTGGAAAATCAACGCTTTTACACCAAATTGGCTTAATAGATGAACCAACTAACGGAAAAATTTTTATAGATAATGTTGACACTCTTAATTTAACGGAAAGTGAAAAAACCAGATTTCGTTTAGAATTTCTTGGATATATTTTTCAAGAATATGCTTTAATTTCAGAACTTAACGCGTTAGAAAATGTTTATTTATCAGCTCAAGCTTTGGGTGGAGACCATAATTCTTACAAAAAAAGAGCAGCTGAAGTTTTAAAAATTGTTGAATTAGGACACAGATTAGACCATTATCCGTCAGAACTTTCAGGGGGAGAACAACAAAGAGTTGCGATTGCGAGAGCTTTAATCAATCAGCCAAAAGTTTTGATTGCCGATGAACCGTGCGCTAATTTAGACAGCCTTTCTTCAAAAATGATTTTAGAATTATTCCAAAAACTTAAAAATGAACTAAACCAAACAATAATCATAGTGACCCACGAACCAGAGGATAGAGTATATGTTGACAGAGTCATTTGGTTGAAAGACGGATTGATTGAAAAAATTGAAAACAAATAAAAAATGCATTAGTACTTTTTATCTGTAATTTTGATTTTTTGATTTATCTATTGTGCCTCCACCGCGACTCGAACGCGGAACCACCAGCTTAAAAGGCTGTTGCTCTACCAATTGAGCTATGGAAGCGCTATTTTGATTAACATTCCAATTAATAATAATTATACCAAAATTAGAAACGAAAGTGGTATAATAATAAATAATGAAAAAGGAAATAATAATTTCAATAGTTTTTTTTATTGTTTTTTCTATTACTTTTACATATTTCGCGCCAAAAATAAATATGAAAGCGCAAGTCTCTTCTGGAATTAATATATCCCTTTCTGTTTATAATGGCTCAAGAAATTTAGGGACAACACTAATTCAAGTAGGTTCGCCAACAAAACCAGCTAACGAATTTGACGCACCATATAATATAGCCGTATCAGATGACACTGATTATAAAATTATAATAAACGGATTAAGCCCGAGCATTGAATCCTCATTAAAAGAACAGAGGATTGATATAGCGTCACAGCCAATTCTTTCAAATGATTTTTCAAATTTACAAAATAGTATAACAATAGACGGAACTTTCTTTTCTCCGACAAATGATTACGAGCTTTGGAAAATTTGGGCAGAACAAGGCATTAATAAAAGCAATGAAATTTATTTTTATCTAACAAAAAATGATATAGCAAAAAATCCATCAGGATTATCAAACCAATATAATATTGAATTTAATCCACCTGAAATAACAAGCCAAGCAACTACAATATCTTCAAACTTAACAGCTAGTTGGAATAAAGCGTATTGTTTAAATAATATTGAAGCAGGAACAATAAGTACTGATTTTAATAGAACGGAAAAAATTACAGGGCTTGCGTCTTATTTATCAGAATCCGATTTTCTCGATTTTATAGAATCTATTAGTTTGCCTTTTGATATTTTGACTCATAATACCGAAGAAACATATACAGCTAAGGTAGAAAATATTTCAAATTCAACAACACTTACAGTTAAACCTTATACAATCTCTCCTCCACCACAATCAGAATGTAGCGATGGGATAGATAATGACCAAGATGATTTAATTGATTTGGCCGATCCTGATTGTAGTGATTCTTCCGATAATTCTGAAGCAACAGATATTATAATAATTCCTCCTCCACCAGACAGCACATATAAATACGACTGTTATTTTGGATTTTATCGTGAAATTAAATATACTGGTTCAGCTTCTGCACAAACAATAATTACGAGTTGCAATTACGCGCGAGATTCAGAATTATGCCTTGAACAAATTCCAGAACCTTGTAGTATTCAAATACACGAATAACAATGGAAATAAAAGATTCTATTTACCTTATTGAGGTTGAAAAAATACAGCCAAACCCATATCAGCCAAGAAAATTTTTTGACGAAACCGCGTTAAAAGAATTGTCTGAATCAATAAAAGAATATGGCATTTTAGAACCATTGATTGTTACGCGAAAAGAAGTATATACAGAAAATGGTGTGGAAGTTCTTTACGAACTTATTGCTGGTGAAAGAAGACTTGAAGCTTCAAAACTAATTGGACTAAAAACTGTCCCAGCAATAATAAAAATAGTTTCAGAAAAGGGCAAGCTTGAAATTGCGTTGATTGAAAATTTACAACGACGCGACTTAAATCCTATTGAAAAAGCAAAAGGTTTTTCAAGATTGATTGATGAATTTAGTTTAACTCAAAGAGAAGTTGCATTTAAGCTTGGCAAGAGTAGGGAATATGTAGCGAACACTTTAAGGTTATTAAAACTTCCCGAAAAAATTCAAGAGTCAATAGGGAGGGGTGAGCTTTCAGAATCTCAAGCGCGACTGCTTCTTTCAATAGACGATATAGAAATTCAAAATCAATTATTTGACGAGGTTGTCAATGAGAGACTTACTATACGAGACACCCAAAAACGATTAAAAATAAAACTTAGAGATAAAAATGCTGAGAAGCCCAAAGATATATCTTTGGGCGCCGAAAACGGTAAATCGTTTTCGGCATTGACTTTCGGCGCTGAAAGCGATTTATCGCTTTCAGCAATTGAAATTTCTAATCAAGACGAATTAGATTCAGACTGGATTGCATTTGAGCAGAAATTTGAAGAAGTGTTAGGAACAAAAGTTAAATTACAAAAAACAACTGACGGATTAAAGCTTGAAATAAATTTGTATTCAGAAGACGATTTACAAAAAGTCTTAGACAGCTTAAAAGCAAAAAAAATTCCGAATAGTAATGAAGAGGGAATAAGCGATGATGATATTGCCTTGATAAATATGAAAATGCAAAAGCTGGATATTTTTGAAGAAGAGAAAGCAGAGAATTTATCATCGTTTGAAAAATTTTAAAAAATTATATTGAAGCTATTCTAGGGTGGTGGGGTAAAATTTTTTTAAAAAATCAACATTTTACCGTAAAATTAGATATATTCAATTAATTTATTATGCTAATAGGTCTTTGCGGTTTGCCAAATTCTGGAAAAAGCACATTTTTTAAATTGTTGTCAAGAATTGAAACTGAAATTGCTAATTATCCCTTCACAACATTAAAGCCCAAGGAAGCTGTTGTTCCTATTCTTTCAAAAGAATTAGAATATTTACATAATATTACGCAAACGAAAGAGATTGTGCCCGGTTTTTTAAAATTCTTAGATGTTCCGGGATTGATAAGAGGCGCGCATAAGGGTGAAGGTTTGGGGAACGAATTTTTAAGTTACCTAAGACAATGCGATGTTATTTTAGAAGTTGTAAGGACATTTAAAAATGAAAATGTTCCTCACCCAGAAAATACCATTAACCCCGAGCGAGATATCTTAATTATTGAGGAAGAAATCATTGAATCTGAAAAAAATATTATTAAACACAATCTAATCAAACTTAACCGAGCAACTACCAAGGAGGAAAAGATAAAAAAAGAATCGCTTGAAAATATATTAAATAAAATAGAATCACTTAATTGTGCCGAAAAGTCAGGACATTCATTTTTTGACACCAGAAATAATTTTGAAAATTTTAGCGAATATTTAAAAGAATATAATTTATTGCTTACAAAAAATTGGTTTTTAATATTTAACGGGGAATCGCCTGATATAAAATTATTAAATAATATTTTTAAAAATATTTATTCATTGGATTTTAAATGGGAGCTTGATTTGGAAGAAACTATCGAGCTACAAAATGACTTCGTAATAGAGGCGCATAATTTTTTGGAGCAATTTAGAAAAGATTTAAATTTAATACAATTTTTTACGTTTACTCAGGATATAACTCAAAGTTGGTTTATTCAAAAGGGAAGTAATGTTTTTGATTGCGCGGGGTTAATACATACTGACTTTCAAAAGAAGTTTAGGAGCGCGGAAATAATAAACTTGACAGATTTGATAAATGTAGGTGATTTTAAGAAAGCAAAAGAACACGGACTTGTCAAGACAGGAGGAAAGGACACAATTATTAAAGAAAATAATATTATAAAAATTTTGGTATAGTATAATAGAGTAAATTGAGATTAAAGGTTAAAAATCAAAATGCAAAATTATTGTTGTTCCCTAATATTATTAACCAAAATTATATTGTGCCCATGTAGTTTAACGGCAGAACGAATCCTTGGTAAGGATTAAAAGGGAGTTCAACTCTCCCCTTGGGCTTATAATAAATGATTAAAAAAAACAACCTAAAAATATATAGGCTATTAAGTTCCGAAAATAATTCTTCTGCGAACTAAGAATTAATTTACTAAATTATTACTTAAAAATAGCTTTTGATAATGTACTATTCGCTCCCTTAATGAGCTAATTACACCATTGAGTATTTTATATGGAACAACTGTTTCTGCCTGTAATTCCCTTAATAAACTATCTCTCCAAATTTTTCTAAATTCAGTGTTTATATGAACGATTTTAATGCCATTTTTAATAGCGTTTTTGAAGTCTTTATCGGTCAACCCTGACCCACCATGTAAAACAAGCCCTGAGAATAACTTAAATTGTTGAGTGCGTTCATATATATCCTTAATACGCTCAAAGTCAATTTGCATTGAATTTATCGCAGGAATACCATGAATATTGCCAACAGATATTGCGAGTAAATCAACGCCGGTTTGTTGTAAAAAATTTTCAGCGTCTTCAGGTTTTGTAAAATTTTTTTCATCAAGCTCAACTGTTCCACCTATATCAGAACTTCCCGGAAGATATCCAATCTCGCCTTCAATTAGAATTTCTTTATTATCATTTTTTGTTCTACTACTCTCTTCGAAACTTTTCACTTCCTTAGTTCGCAGAATATTATTATTTAAATCATTTTGTTTTTCACTTGTCAAATCAAAAAGAACAGAATCAAACGAGTTGTCAATTGCTTCCTTTGATGATTCTACACTTTTGCAATGGTCGGCATTTATAAACACTGGTAGTCCCCTATTCTGAGCTTCACCTACCCAAAATTTTATATTTTTAGTATCTAGATATTTTCTTTCTCCTTCAGACGCGCCAAAAATTAACGGGATACGAGTTTCTTGAACAGCTTCAATCCCAGCCTTAAATTGTTCAAATGTAGCAATATTATAATGAAGTAAGGCTTGATTAGATTTCAAATTTTGTAAAGCTTGTTTTAGGGTCATTAAAAAATTATACCATTGTATGATAAAATTAAACAATTGGAAGGGTGCCAGAGCGGTCCAATGGAACGGCTTGGAAAGCCGTGACCCTTCGGGGTCTCGTGGGTTCGAATCCCACCCCTTCCGCCAAGTTTCCCGATAACTTCTTTATATTTTTGTAGTGGTTTAAGAAAAAAATTCTGGATAATTTCGCTCAAAACAAAAACACCGGATATTACCGTCTGAAAAACAATACTTTGAAATAAATTTAATAACCAATTCATTTATTTTTTTATCTATCACCGAATAAAGTTTTAAATCCAGCAGTATTCACCCAAAAATTCTGCGGGTTGTGGAGTAAATATTTTTTAATCTCTTTTCTTTGCGTTGCTAGTTTTTCTCCGCCATTCGTTTCGCTTAAAAGAATATTGGAATAGCTGCCATCTAAAAATGCGATATAAGAGATATTTTTATTCTGTTCCTTTAAACTAATAATTTCAATCAATTCGGCGATTTGTTTATCTTGTCCGCCGCCGGAAGTATTTAAATGTTTTGCCTCGCATAAAAATATTTTACCATTCACTTTAATAATCAAATCCAATTTTTTATTTTGTTTCTTGGTAGCCAATCTAATGCCTAAATTTTTACGGACATTTTTTACGCTAAAAATCTTTGAAAATTTGGCTACACATTTTCGCTTGTTTAAAAATTCTTTCCATTTTTTAACCTCTTGAAAATCATTTTTTGTAAGAATACGCAAAAGTTTTTTCTCTCCGCATCTCCCTTTTTTGCGCGATGAGTTCGTATCCAATATCGCCTGCACCCACTTTTCCAGCGCCATTTCATTCAGCGCTCTTTTGATAAAATATCTTTCAGTAATTTTTTATTATTTTTAAATTTTTCCATTTGACCAATTTTCAAAACAACTTTTACATAGGTAAAGATTGTTGTCATTTATTGGTTCTTCTATATCAAAAGTATCAAAATTTTTATCTTCATTATAATTTCCTTTTTTATCTATATTGTATTTAACCCAAACTTTTTGTAAATTAAACCTTGAATTTTTATTGCAGTAATAACATTTTATAAAATTTTCTTTATTCATATTTTTTTATGTTAATTATTCATATTTTGCTCCATTATTCTTATGAAATTAGACAGAGATGTGGCATCAACACCGGTTCTGTAATAACAATCCTTATATTTTTTCCAGCCAGTTCTTGTTCCATGTTTATTAAATTCCTCAAATTCTTTTACAGTTAATAAAACATTTCTGTTGCCATTATTATTTAATAATTTTTTAATTATATTTATTTTTTCACCATTAGCCTCATCTATTAACGAAATTATTTGTTCAGCAAATCGAGTGGTTAATGGAATTTCATTTTTTGTTGTTGATGATGTTATTTTAATGCTAATTTTGCTTCTATCTATATTTTGAGAGTTCTTATCGTCTAAATTTCCACCTAGACACTTAAGTAATATACAAGCTTTGTAAAATTCAATTTGATAAAATTCAGTAGTGTTTATTCTTTTCAGTACCTGTTTGCATATTTTTTCAATAACTAAAACTTTTGTACTTTCAAAATCAAAAATAGCTAATTTATTTTTCTTTGATTTCTCATTACTTTCGAAATATCTATGTGCATTTTTTGCTCGCTCCAAAGTTCCAATACCTATTTTACAAACATCTTTAATATTGTGCTCAAAAATATACAAAATTTGTTTTTCAGTTGTCTTGCTCATATTTTTTATTTCTTTAATTGTAAATCGATATAAAACATATTCTTCACAACTTATAATTGACTATATTGAAACCTGATACAAATCTTCAAAACTTGAATGTATTCCAGAAAAAAATATTTCTTTGGTTTTTTGGTCCGCTTTGTTTTTGTGCAAATACGGCGGATTAGTACAAACAAATTTATATTCTTGAGGAAGATTTATTGAGTCATTATAAAAAACATTGCTATTATCAACATATTTTCTATCGCAATCAAAACCAATAACTTTTTTGGCATTACTTTTCTTTGCCCACTTAATCAAATCTTGGTTTCCTGCAAAGGGGTCGGTAACTTCCTCATCTTTTATAAACTTTTCTAATCCTTGCAGAATAAGATCTGAGTTTGTTGTAAAAAATTGTCCAAATTGCTTTTTCATAGAGAGAATTTATCCTATTATCATTTTACCGGATTTTTAAGATTTGTTCAAATTCTGTCGCACGCTAATGCACGATAGGATTTCGGCGAGCGGGCTAAAAGTCAGCGTCGGGATTTTTCGTAAAATAGGTTCGGATTTTAACCAAAAGGCACCGCCAATTTTCTTTTATAAAAGAAAATTGGCAAAAAGCGAATGCTTTTTGCCCCTATATCACATAGTATTCACAACTTTGGGGACATATTAGCCTTGGCTCTCCTTCCGTTGTAAGTTCAAGTGAAAGCCCGCAACCTTCTCTGGAATAACCATTGGTACAAACACCGTCAACGCCCTCGTAAAAAACAACTCTGATTGTCTCAGGTGTCATTGGTATACAAACCTGAGTTGACCAACGCTCATACCTCGATTCAAATTCGGCATCCATTACAAAGAAGCCGACCTTAACCGTCAGATCTTTCTCGATTAAGATTTTGGGGCATTGAACTTCAACCGAGCTCATTTATGCATCTGCCTTTCTCGTGAAATTTTCTACTTATTATTTTAATCCTCCGGTATTTTTTTGTCAACCCCGTTAAAAGTTTATCACGAATTATTTTTAGTCCTTATTTTTAATCCGAATTCACCCTATCGGCTTGATTTAAATTTACCCAATAAATAGACTTAAAACTTCTAACGGGGTCAAATACCTAAAACCGGTGTTAAAACCAATGTTTTGTCTTCAAAAATCGCGAGAGTTGCTTCAAAATGAGCTGAAACCGAATTGTCTTCTGTTCTAAACGGGCATTGAGATGGATTGCACTGCAATGAAAACTGGCTACTTATTGAAGCCATTGGCTCAATTGTAAAAATCATCCCACCCTTTATTTTATTTCCTGTCCCCGGGTCGCCAAAATTCAAAACCTGTAAATTTCCGTGTAAAAATTCTCCTATATCATGCCCACATAAATCTCTTATTGGCTTAAATCCATAATCCATTATTGTGCTTTCAACCTCCCATCCAATATCGCCAAATGTATTTCCTGCCGCGGTAATCTTTATCGCATTTTCTAATGCCTTACGAGTTGCTAATATTAATTTTTTATTTTCTTTGCTTATTTTCCCTGCCCCAACTGTTATTGCGGCATCGGTAAAATAATTTTTAAATTTCACGCCTAAATCTAAAGACACAATGTCCCCATCTTTAATTATTAAATTTTCAGAAGACAACCCATGAACAACAATTTCATTTATTGAAACGCACAGAGAATACGGATAAGGTTCTTTGCAAAAATTTGGATGATAATTTTTAAATGCTGGTTTTGCCCCTGCCTCTAAAATTAATTTTTCAGCAAGTGCGTCTAATTCTGAAGCTTTCACGCCCGGTTCAATTTTTTCTTTCAAAATTTTTAAAACCGAAGTCAGAATAGTTCCACCTTCCCGCATAATTTCAACTTGTTCACTAAAAGTCATATGTATTTATTTTTCATAAAGAGCTTTACTTTGAGCGTAGGGCGGCTGTTCTATTGAAACAACTTTTATAAACGAGGATTTAGATACAAAATATGACAGCGCCAAAACAAACGCAACGAGTATTATTGTATTTATTGTTTTTGATTTATTTTCCATTTTATTTTTGGTGGAGCGTGCCGGACTCGAAGGGACAGAAGCCCCAAACTCATTTTTGTTCCATATTGTTAATTTTGTTTTATATACGCTCATTTGTATAATCTGGAGACAAGGGGGCTCGAACCCCTAACCTCCGGTATGCAAAACCGGTGCTCTTCCAGTTGAGCTATGTCCCCGTAAAAAGGAGGGCGACAAGTGTTCCCTGCCCGCCATAGCCTTCTTCCGATAATTATAATTTTTTTATAAATATTTCATAAATTTTATTATATTTTATATTTAATCGAATAAATGGCTTAGGCAGGCGGGCTTGTCCGCCATCGGCTATCGCTGAAGGCGATTGCAGGCGGGTACCAGCTGAACTAACGCCCCTGACTTATCTATATTTTACCATTTCGGCGTTCTTATCGCAACAAAAAATTCTTTCCTCCCCTTACTTCAAAATGCAGATGGCATCCAGTTGGACCGCTCACATTTCCAGTATTTCCAACAGACGCAACTAGGGTTCCCTTTTCAACATAGTCCCCCTGATTAACATATCTTTCTGAAAGATGACCATATAAAGTCATGACTCCATCGCTATGTTGAATTCGTATGTTTGTTCCGTATCCGTCATTCCAGCCATTAGATGATTCAATAACCATACCAGAATTAGCAGAATAAACTGGCTTGCCACACTCTGCTGAAACATCAACACCATTATTAGAATGAGCTCCCGGCTGATCATATCCAGAAACAGGCGATAACCAATTTCCAATAGGGGTTAACGCTTCAACAAATCTCCCAACTAATGGAATTTTGGCGATAATATTATTTTTTGACGCCACCGTAACATTCACTCCCGGTGGTAAATAAATTGTTTGACCAGCTATAATTGTATTCTTTTTATTTAATTGATTTAATGCAATAATTGTTTTTTCGGATACTTTAAATTTGTAGGCAATATGTGATAAGGTTTCATTTTTCTTAACAATATATTTCCAATTATTATTACTTGGTAAAACAACGCTATGAATAACTTCTTCATAATTTTCCCAAGTTTTATCTTTATTTAAAATAGAAAGAACGCTTAAACTATTTAAATCGCCACTTTCGTCAATCGCTATAGTAGGATTTATCGAATTTTCATAATTTATAGATGATAAAAAGTTTTCTTGAAAATCAGTTGTTGGGGTTGGAACTTTTTGTGCAAAACTAAAATCACCTCGCTTTATCAATAAAACGATTGCTATTATAAAAAATATAAATCCTATTTTTTCAAATTTACTAATTTTAATAAAACCAAAGCCGAAAAATAACGAATATTTTGTATTTTTTGGCGCTAAAAATGGTACCGAAAATGACGGAAATTTATTTTCCGTCGCTGAAAATGAATTATCATTTTCAGCATTACTTTTCGGCGCACAAAACAATTTATTTTTTTGTGCTTTATCCCTTTTAATTTAATATCATTATCCACTATGTAAAACCCGAAAAGAGGGATAACTTAATTATAATATATCATTGCGTATTGTTATACTTAAAAGTGGATACAATCCACATTAAAAAATGCAGAAAATAAGCCAGTTAATTAACGAATTAAATGAAGAACAGCAAAAAGCTATAAGTCATGATGGAATTAGCTTGGTTTTTGCGGGCGCTGGTTCTGGTAAAACAAGAACTCTCATTTATAAATTAGCGAATGTTTTGCTTAATGGATTTGACCCTGATAAAGTAGTTGCCTTAACTTTTACTAATAAAGCCGCGCAAGAAATGAGTCAGCGGGCTTTTGAATTAGTGCGAGGATTCACGCAAAACAAACGAAGCAAATTCGGAGTATTTGTTGGGACATTTCATAGTTGGGGAGCGAGATTTTTAAGAAAAGAGGTGTCGTCTACCTTAACAATTTATGATACAGAGGATTCATTAAAATTAATCAAGGGAATTTTAAAAGAAATTGACTACGATTTAGACCCAAAATTTGTAGCTGAAACAATTAGTTCAGCTAAAAACAGATTAGGCACTCCTGAGGCATTATTAGAATCTGACTTTTCCAACGCATCTCTTCACGCTGAAATTTGGAAAATTTATGAAAAAAAACTTAGAGAACAAAACGCTTTTGATTTTGATGACTTGCTTCTCTGCTCCCTTAAAATGCTTTTAGATAATCCAGAACTCAAAAAAAAATATCAGTATCATTATGTTTTAGTTGACGAATTTCAAGACACAAACTTGCCGCAATATTTACTCGTAAAAACATTAATTGAAAAAAATAAAAATCTATTTGTTGTCGGAGACGACTACCAAAGCATATACGGATTTCGCGGCACAAATTACAGAAATATTTTAGAGCTTGAAAATGATTTTCCAAAATTACAAACTTTTATTTTGGGAAGAAATTATCGCTCAACGCAAAAAATTGTTGAATCTGCAAACCATTTAATTTTAAATAATAAATTCCAAAAGCATAAAAATCTTTGGACAAAAAATAAACCGGGTGAAAATTTAGATATTCTTGAAGCTTACAACGGAGACGATGAAGCCGAAATGGTTTCAAGCATAATTGCTGACCTACTTTCACCGATAGGCAAAGCCCGAAGGGTTGAAGCGAGCGACATTGCTATTCTTTATAGAATGAATTTTTTGTCTCGAGCGTTGGAAGAAAAATTTCTTGTTAAAAAAATTCCTTATAAAATTTATGGCGGAGTTCATTTTTATCAAAGAAAAGAAATTAAAGATTTGCTGGCTTATATAAGAATATTGGATAATCCGCGAGATTTAATTTCATTAAAACGGGCAATAAATATGCCTCCAAGGGGCATTGGTTTAAAATCGCAAGAAAAGTTTTTTGCGTTAGGCGTTGATAACATAGAAAGATTGCTTGTTAATGGTGCTCAATTTAAAGGAATAGAAAATTTTATAAAAATTTATAGTCATTTGAAAAAATTGGCAAATGAATCTCCGCCTATAACTGAATTCTTAAAAAATTTAGTTGACGCAGTTAGATATCTTGAATACATAAAAGAAGATTATGACAGAATTTTAAACATCTCAGAACTTATCAGCGTTGCGAGCAAATTTGATGATATGGAATTTAAAGACGCGTTTCAAGAATTTTTAAATCTCGCGTCTTTATGGCAAGCGCATGATGAAATTGACACAAATGATAAAATTAAATTAATGTCAATTCATCTTTCAAAAGGTCTTGAATTTAAAAATGTTTTTGTTGTTGGAGTTGAAGAAGGAATTTTTCCACACCATAAAAGTATGAATGGCGATTTATTTTCTGAAAACAGCGACTTAGAAGAAGAACGCCGACTTGCATATGTTGCCATAACGAGAGCAAAAGAAAAAGTTTATTTGTCATACACAAAAAGACGAAAGCAATGGGGTAAATTTATAGATGTTATTCCATCAAGATTTATTAGCGAACTTCCAATAGAATATACAAATCGTAAAATTAACAATTTTACGGCTTAAAAGTTAATAAAATTAACATTAACTTTTAAGCTTTTTATAATTTAGGGTCATAAAAAATGTTCTACAAAAAATCATTGGGGCAACATATATTACACGGAGAAGGAATTTTGAAAAAGATTGCTGGGGCGTTGGGGGATATTGGTGATGAGATTGTTGTTGAAATTGGAGGAGGCACAGGCAATTTGACTGGTTTTTTGGTTAATAATATTTTTTTGCATACAACTTTTTCTCAGTCATCGCAGTCGGTTCGCTCCAGCGGCGAACCGCTGCTCATCTCTCACCCCGCCGACTCCTCGCTAACGCTCGGAGACCAATCTCGGCGGGGCTACGAGGCGTGCCCTCAAAAAAGTTGTATACAAAAAAATACCAAAAAACTTATGGTCTATGAATTGGATAATGATTTGGCGGAGTTGCTGAAAGGTAAGTTTCCGGATGCTGAAATTAAAAATGAAGATTTTTTGCAGGCGGATTTAGCTCAATTCAAAAATAATTATCTCTTGATTGGCAATATTCCATATTTTATTACTGGACAAATTTTGCGAAAAGTTTTTACATTAGAAAATTATCCCAAAATAGCTGTTTTTACAATTTCAAAAGAACAAGGTGAAAAATTTCTATCCGTTCGCTCCGCTCAGGGTAAAGTAAGTGGAAGTTTTTGGAGTAATTGGATTAAAGTTTGGGGAAAAGTTGAAAAAGTTTGTACAATAAAAGCCAGTTCATTCTTCCCCCCCCCGAAAATTGATTCAATAGCGATAAAAATAAATTTTTATAAAAAACCAATAATTTCAGAACCAGAAAATTTTGTAAAATTTTTAAAAATTATTTTTAACCGTCCCAAGCAAACAACTGTCAATAATTTAAAAGGCGCGTATGGGAATGAGGGTGTTAAAAAATTTATAGAGGAGTTGGGAACATTACGACCCCACCAACTAACATTTGAACAGGTTTTGAAGTTGTATGGAGCAATGACGAATAAAAGGTTAAAATAAAAAATTTAAATAGTCTTAATTGTATCTATATTGTCAATTGTTATCCAAGCTGACATTGCGCCGAAACCAGTTTTGTCTATATTGAACGGAGTAATTTTTTGTGGATTTTTAAGAAAAATTAACATGCAATAATTTTTATTTTTAAATAACTCATAAAATTCTTGAATTTTATTTTGTTCTATCCCGTCATCTTCTCCGTATTCTTTTAAAATTTTCATTACTTTTTGTGGAGTTAAATTTTCAATTTGAATAACTTTTTCAACTTCTGCTTTAATAGTTACGGGTTCCCCGGAATCTTTAAAATAAACAATTTCTCCGGATTTAATTTTATCCCAAGGCGAGTATTTTACTTTATACCAGCGAGATTCTATTTTCTTTTTTCCATTTAAAATTTTTTGTGTTAACCCCCAATTTTTTCGCATAATCGCCAAATGTTGCATTTTTAAAATTAATATGAATAAAGTAAAAAAATGTGCGCCCAGCAGGAATCGAACCTACAACCTTATCCTTAAGAGGGATCTGCTCTGCCGATTGAGCTATGGGCGCGCTTCGCTTATGCTCAGCGTAAACTTCTCACTATGCTCGGAGTGAACTTTTTCGCTCAGAGTAAATTGTTTTATTAATTTTAACTTTTTTTCTTTACGCCAACCTTTTATTTCTTTTTCTCTTTTTGCGGCTTCATTACGAGAATTAAATCTTTCATAATATTTTAACATTATAGGAACCTTATTTTTTTTGCAAGCAACTTTTTATTCTGGCATTATGCTCTGTGATTCGTCTTGTCAAATTTGAAGTTATACCAGTATAAAATGAACCGTCTCTACATTCAATTATGTAAACAAAGCAAATCATTATTTTTTAAGCTTGCCCTGAGCCGAAGCGAAGGGTGACCCCAACCGGATTTGAACCGGTGTTCTCAGCTTGAAAAGCTGATGTCCTAACCAAACTAGACGATGGGGTCTTATGCTGAGAATAAACTTTATTCAAGTTTTACACATTCATTCGCGTCTATTTCCTCAGGCACCGGCGGTTCTCGTATTCCAGCGATTCGATCCCGCCTCGTGTCTCGGCGTCACAACCCAGCCGTAATTTTGAAAAGAATTATACGGCTGGGACCAAGCTTGCGACGCCTCCGACACGTGCCTTCGGAAATAGACGCTCGTTAAATTATTACATCGTTATAAAATTTACTCTGTTGCAATTTATGGAACTATTATTGTATACATTATACGCGAATATGTTTTATAAGGGCACGCCTCGTAAGTCTTGCGAGATTGGTCTCCGAGCGTTAGCGAGGAGTCGCAAGACTGAGAGATGAGCAGCGGTGAGCCGCTGGAGCGAACCGACTGCGGTGACCGAATAAAGTATATTCGCGCATAATATGTAATTTTTTACACGCTCCCGTTCTTTTTGTCTTTTAATTTTTCTAATACTTTATCTGCCCAAACTTGAACTTTTAACGACTCTATTTTTGTTTTTCTTATAAATTTTTCAAATACATTATACATTAATTTTTCAAACTTTAACGCCTTTTCTCCTAATTTTAATCTTCTAAATTTTGCTCTAAATTTACTCTGAAAATTATTAAACCATAAATAATCATAACCCATTAACTTGACTTTTCCCCCTCTTATTTTTATAAAAACAGCGATGCCTGTAAATATCAAAAGCGCTAAAATTGGCGAAAAATAAAAAATAAACTCCTGCATATAATTTTGTATTTATTCAGAAATTGATAATCGCGTAAATCGTCTTACTTTAATTTTTTCACCAAAATTATTTGCAATTTGCGAAATCAAATCTTGAATTTTCATTTTTTCATCCTTAAAATAATACTGATTTAACAAACAAATGTCTGAATACCATTTTTGTAATTTTCCTTCAATAATTTTTTCCGCCTTCGCTGAAGCTTCGGCGGACAAGTCTTGAACTTCCCCATATATCTCTTCTTTTTTGGATTTTAAAATATCTTCGGGGATTTCTTCTGGTTTAACGAATAATGGTTTCATTGTTGCGACTTGCAACGCAATTTCATGCGCTAATTTTTTGAATTCATCGCTTTTTGCTACAAAATCAGTTTGACTTCGTAATTCAACCAATGCTCCAACCTTGCCATTAAAATGAATATATCCTTCAATAATTCCAAATCCCGCAACAGCTCCTGCTTTTTTTGTAAGCAATGCTTCCCCTTTTTTTATTAAATATTCTTTTGCTTTTTGTATATCGCCTCCACTTGATTCCAATGCTTCTTTACATAATCCAAGCGGCGCTTCAAGTTCTTGTCGTAAAGCTTTTATTTTTTCCAAAACATCTTTATCCATTTTTCTCTGAGTAATTTTACGCCGCTAAGTCGTTTTGCTCTAACGGGGTAATATTAATGTTTTCTTCTGTGTTTTCAATTGGACTCTCTGCTACTGCGTCTAGTACATTCTGAATTTCTTTTTCTTCAAGTTCTTCAATGCTTTTAGTATTTTGAGCCGCCTCTGGATTTATTTGATTGATAATATATCTCATAATCCATTTTATACTTGCAGGAGCTTTATCATTGGCAGGTATAAACATTTTAAATTTATCTGGATTATTATCAGAACCGCAAATTCCAACAACAGGAATTCCCAGTATACCCGCTTCTCTTAACATTGTTTTATGCGGTTTGTAATTCAAATTAGCGGTAAAAATAAGAGCAGGAACTTTTGTGAGATTTAATACGCCATCATAAATATTTTCCATTTTTTGAAGTTCTCGCAAAACTCTTCTCTTCTCTATCGGATTATATGAATCCAATTCTCCGTGGTCTTGTTTTGCTTTTAATTCTTCAAAAAATTTAACTCTCATTCTTATGGTTGAAAAATTTGTCAAAAATCCTCCAACCCATTTATTGACAAGATACGGTTGGTTTATTGATTTTGCAATTGCCTCCATTTCTTTAGCGGCGGCAGGCTGTATACCTACAAACAATATGGTTTTTTCTTCATCTAATAATTTTTTTAAAAATATACTTAACTCGTCAATTTTTTCTAATGTTTTTACGGCATCAAAAATCTCTACGATTTTGCTGGATTTAATAAGGAACTCCCTCAATTTGGAGTTTGTAAATCTTTTCGCGCGACCATACTGAACACCATTTTCAAACATTTCTTTTACTATTTCGTCCTTGTTTTGTGTTTCTGCGATATTTTGCATTTTTATGGTATAATTTAATTATACGATGAAAAAAATAATCCACCCACAATACATCATTACTAAGGTTACATGCGCATGCGGGGCTATTTATGAAATTCCCGGAACAGCCAAGCAAATTGAAGTTGAAATATGCAAAAATTGTTCTCCATTATTCACTGGAAATGAAGAAAAAAGGGCTGTTTTAGGTCAAGTAGAAAAATTCCTTAAACGAAAAGCTAAGGCTAAACCTAAAGCTCAACTCAAAAAGAGAACTAAGATTAAATCTAAAGACAAACAACAAACAAAATAATTATACCATATATTTTATTTACCCCCATACATATACATATGCATGGGGGTTTAGAAAAAAAATCACCTTAAATGCAAGCTTATTATGGATAAAAAACAAAAAATAATTTTTGAAATTAGGGCTGGGGTTGGTGGTGATGAAGCAGGATTATTTGCTGCTGATTTATGGCGAATGTATTCCCGATATTTTGAAAAGCAAGGCTGGAAGATAAAAATTTATGAAGACCAACGCGGTGAAATGGGAGGCATTAAAAACTTCTCTGCTGAAATTAGCGGCAATAATGTTTATGATTTATTAAAACAAGAAAGCGGGGTTCACAGAGTTCAAAGAGTTCCTAAAACTGAAAAATCTGGAAGAATTCACACATCAGCGGCTTCAATCGCAATTTTACAAAAAGCCGATGCTTCGCCTATTGAAATTAAACCACAAGACATATCGATTGAATTTTTTAGATCTTCGGGTCCGGGCGGACAAAATGTAAATAAAGTTGAAACAGCGGTAAGAATTATACACAAACCAACGGGTATAATTGTAGCAAGTCAAACTGAAAGAAATCAGCTCAAAAATAGAGAGATTGCTATGAGTTTATTAAAAGCAAAGTTGTGGGAAAATGAAAGAAAACAAATTGAAGGAGATGTTGCTGAATCAAGAAAATCCCAAGTTGGAACTCAAGACCGCTCTGAAAAAATCAGAACATATAATTTTCCGCAAAATAGAATCACAGACCACAAAATCAATAAAAGCTGGCATAATTTAGAAAATATTATGGACGGCAATTTCGAGCCAATAATTAAAGCGTTTCAAAAAAACGATGGGTAAAGGAGCAGTTTTAGTTATAATTTTTTATATAGTAATAGCAATATATCTCTGGTTATTCACAGACCCTTTAACTTGGAAAAGTATATTTAGTGGGGTGAAATAAATCTATTTAACTTCTTGTGTTCTTAAATTCCGCTTAAATTTTCTTTTGCGGATTTTTTTGCTCGTTCGTTTATTTTCTCTAATAGAACATCACGCAATCCATTAGCCGCATCTTTTTCTAATCCGTCAATATGAGAAACTATTCCAGATAAAAAAGTCGCGCTTGATAAATGAACATCATAAATTCCAAAAATCCTATCCCAAATGTCTTGGTCTACGAAAATGTCTTGCACTCGCTCATATAATATAGAAATCTCACGCGGAGTAATTGGTCCTTTTTTTATAACAATATAATTTTCAGTAAGTTCATAAAAATAAGTTACAAAATACCATAATTGATAAAGCAGATTTATAAGCAACACAAATAATACAAAAATAAAATAAGAATCCAGAATAATTCCGATATCTATATTTTTCAAAAAAGTAAAAGAACCCAAATTTATTTCTGGAATTAAAATAAATGGAATCGCAACAGAAGCAAAAACAGGAATAAAAATAAGTGGCAATAAAATTACCCAAAACATTGTTTTAGCAATTGCTTTTTTAAAAATTTTTCTCAAACTCAACGGAAATCGCTTTCTTGTATTACTCAATGCTATTTTCATTTTGATGTTTTATTTTTGTGCCGCAGTTATATTTCAAAACTGGGTGCTCAGTGCCCGAAGTGGGACTCGCCCGGCATTCGCTCTTCGTCCCGCATATGCGGGACGAAGAGCGAATGCCCATTTCATTTTGGCTCCTTGCCTTTGCCCGGAGAGAGACTCGAACTCTCACAGCCTTTCGACCACAAGATTTTAAGTCTTGCGCGTATACCAATTCCGCCACCCGGGCTTATTTATTTTTTACTTTCTAACAACACCACTCTTCTTTCCAATTTTTCAAATTCATCTAAATTGGCTTTTCTTCTTAAATCGCTTTTAAGTATTGTCATCTCATATTTCATTATCTCAATATCTTTTTGTATCGCGCAAAGAATTTTTGTGTGCTCTCTTAATATTGATTCATGTCCTCTTAATATTAATTCTATGCTGTTAAACCTTATATGAAATGCGTCAAATTCTTTATCAAGTCGCGTATTTGTCATTGAATACGCTTCCAAGGTCATATCAACTTTTTCTTCTAATCTTTCTAAAATCACGCCAAAATACCTCAAGTCCTGATTGTCTTTTAACGCCTTGACAAATTTCTTATATTCGCCGTTATTATGATTGGCGTTTTTTAATTTTTTATTTACAATCTTTCTCATATAAGTATTATACCAAAGCCGAAAATTAAATGTTAAAAATGATAATTTATTTTTGACATTTAATTTTCGGCGCTAAAAGCGATAAATCGCTTTTAGCATTTAAAAAAGAGTCGCTACTCCACATAACTAGTATAAATTTCTGCGGCAAAAACCACCATAGGCAAAACTATCAAAATTCCCAAAACCCCATTTATTGCTCCGCCAATCATAATTGCTATAAGAGTAAAAACAGGATTAATCGCTAATGCTTTTTTCATAACCATTGGCACCAAAACATTATTTTCAATCTGTTGAATTATAAAAAATCCAAAAATTACCCACCAAATCATTTGCGGGGTTTCAATCAATGTAACTAAAATCGCAATACTCGCGGCAATTATTGGACCAAGAACGGGAATAATTTCTGTCATTCCAGCGATTGTTCCAATTAAAGCGGCATTCGGTACTTTTAAAATAGCCATTAAAACATAAACAGCAATTCCAATAATAATCATTAAAAACATTTCACCGACAAGCCAAAACGCAAATTTCTTTCTTCCGCTAATCCACAATTTCTGAACTTTTTCTTTATTTTGAACAGGCAAAAAGCTTATAGCATTTTTATAAAGATTTATATGTGTTGTAAAATAAAAAGATAAAACTAAAATCAAAACTGCTGAAATTATTCCACCAAGCAGATTTAAAACAAATGGTCCAACATTAGAAAAAACGCCAGAAATTGAATCTATTATTTGTGTTCCAAAAAAATCTTCTTGGATATTAAGTTGTTTTAAAATTGTTTGCGTATTTGGTAAAAATGTTGCTAACTCTTGTTTTAGTACAGGCAAAAGCCCATAAATTGTTATAACAAATATAGCTATTAAAGTTATATAAATAACTAAAACTCCGAGCAAAAAAGGAATTTTAATTTTCCCCTTTAACCAAAGAGCCCAAGTTTGTATAGCAGAACCAAAAATAAGCGCGGCGACAACTATAAAAAATATATCTTTCAAAAACCACAACAAAAGAGCTCCTATTGGCACACTCCAAAAAATGAACGATTCTTTTATTTTTTGATTCATTATAAATATTTTACCAGATTATGCTGAAAATCCCCTACATTAAATTATTTACATGGTGGATTTTCAGCGTGAAGCGTTTCACCCGCTGAAAATCC